>CAVEFV010000012.1:0-37972 GCA_963615025.1 Firmicutes bacterium CAG:95
TTGCGGAGACCCAATACGATATGCTCGGCGAAGCCAATGTCAGCGGTTCTGCTCTCGCCGACAAGATAGATCTCTTCGGTTGGAGCGGCAGCACAGGTTCGGCACAGTGGGGTATCAGTACTTCTACATCTTATTCCGATTATTCGGGCGATTTTGTGGATTGGGGGCAGAATATCGGCGACGGAAAGACCTACCGCACATTGACACAAGCCGAGTGGGATTATCTGCTCAATACCCGCACCGATGCAACTAACAAGAAAGGTGTAGCCCGCATCAAGTTAAACGATGAGGGCACACAATACGCCAACGGTCTTATCTTGCTGCCCGACAGTTGGACTTGCCCTGCAGGCATAACTTTCAAGAGCGGCTTTGCAAGTGATTGGAGCATAGAAGCCTACGCAACTTATCAAACTTTTACCCTCGCTGAATGGCAAAAACTCGAAGCCGCAGGCGCAGTCTTCTTGCCTGCTTCGGGGCGCCGCGACGGGTCCAGTATGTACAATGTGCAGTACATCGGCATCTATTGGTCTGCTACGGCGTACGGCTCGAACTTCGCGTACTGCCTGTACTTCTACTCGGATGGAGCGAACGCGAGCAACAACTATCGCAACTACGGGCAGGCAGTCCGTCTCGTAAAAGACTTGTAAAGAACCTGTAATAGACCTGTAATAGACCTGTAAAGACGAACTGCTCCACAAGTCTATCCCATAACTGCACTCCCGGACCATTAGAAACAAACCATTATGAAAAAACTACTCTTCTTATTATCAGTGGCATTCAGCACGCTGCTGCTCCATGCCCAAACCAACCAAGTCGTGTGGCTGAATGGTAAGGTGTACTACCAGCAACCTGTTACCGCCATCGACAGTATCACCTACGATATGAACAACATGATAACGGGCGACACACTCAAACTGATTATGCCCTGTGCTACACAGCAAAATCCTCCCTCAACCACCTCTTCGAAGGTCAAACTGCTGGATGCACAAACCAACCAAGCGGTGTGGCTGAATGGCAAACTGCTATATCGGTATCCTGTTACCACGCTCGACACTATCACCTACGAGAAAGACAATCTGATAACAGGCGACACGCTCAAACTGATTATGCCTCGTGCCACCCGAGAGATTGTCTATCAACCCGTCACCCAAGAGATACACGATACGATAACCAATGTAGTCCGCGACACCATAACCCATGTAATCCGTGATACGGTAACCACTGTAGTCCGCGACACGATCCGTATCTATAATTATTGCACCACCAATGTCGGTAGCAGTGTGCTTGCAGGTGCATTCTCGGTATCAGATAACAAAAAAGTTGCTTTCACCAAAGGCAACCTGCAATGCTCGGGAGTAACTACCGGCAACTACACTTGGTCGATTGCGGAGAACCAGTACGATATAATAGCCAATGTCAGTGGTGGTACGGGGAGGTTTGAGGAGCCAGGAGAAGGCTATTCAATGTGTGGTTCTGCCCTCGCCGAAACGATTGACCTCTTCTGCTATAGCGCGAACAATACAACCGCTCCGTGGGGGATCAGCATCTCTGCTGACTTCGATCACTACGCAGGCGACTTTGTCGATTGGGGGACAAATCGTATTTTTGTGGGCAATGGTATAGATACTACTGTTTTCAATGCTCCGAATACTTACCGCACACTGACGCATGATGAGTGGTATTATCTGCTCAATACGCGCTCTAATGCAAGCGAAAAGAAAGGTGTAGCCCGTATCAACCTCAACAGCGATGGCACGCAATATGCCAATGGTCTTATCCTTTTGCCCGACAGATGGACTTGTCCTGTAGGCATAACCTTCCAGAGCGGTTTTGCAAGTGAATGGGGAATAGCAGCCTACGCTACTTATCAGACCTTCACCCTCGCAGAGTGGCAGATACTCGATGCCGCAGGTGCCGTATTCTTGCCTGCTTCGGGGTACCGCAACTATAGGTGTGTTATCAGTGAGCAGTTCGAAGGCAACTACTGGTCTGCTACGAGGAACAATAAGTATGAAGCGAGCTACCTGTTCTTCAACCCGCTTGGAGCGTCCATAATCACCTACGGAGAGTGCAATTTTGGGCGAGCAGTCCGCCTCGTAAAAGATTTGTGATTAACCCTGTAGCAGCCATCCCGCAGAGTGCTGCTACAAAGTACCTCTTTGAAAAGGTGCCTCTCTGAAAAAGTGCTTGGTTGAATGACATGCGTTCTGTGATTTTCTTCGTGGGGCCCGACGCCCCAGGAAGAAAATCGGGCGATATTTTGACCTGTCCTTGCATATCTTCGCAAATAGTTGTACCTTTGTCCGCAAGAAAGGAGAATAAACTATGGAAGCAATCACTTTTAGTCCTGCACAAGTGCATGTGTTCAATCTCGTGTCGCACATTAAGTCCGATGAGGGGTTGGAGCAGTTGCGTGAACAGTTGGCGACTTTCTATGCGCAACAAGTGGATAAAGAGATGGATGCATTATGGGAAAGCGGAGAGTGGAACGAACAGAAACTGCAATCGCTCCGTGGTTCGCATTTCCGCACCTCCTCTAAAAAATAGCCATGAGGTTGGTTGTTATCGATACGAATTGCCTGCTGCAGATACTTGCCCGCAAAAGCCCCTATCGCCCGATATGGAACGCATTCTTGGCGGGTAAATATCAACTGTGTGTATCCAACGAGATATTGGACGAGTATCAAGAGATATTGAGCCGGCAGATAACGCCATCTGTGGCGGAGAATGTTGTACTGCTGATTTTGAATAAGCAGAATGTGTGCCTCGTTGACCCACATTTCCACATGGAACTGATTACGGCAGACCCCGACGACAATAAGTTCGTGGATTGTGCTTTTGCAGTCGGCGCAGATTATTTGGTTTCAGAGGATGCGCATTTCAAAGTGCTGCGTACCACTCCTTTCCCAGAACTAAACCTTGTTACATTGGACGAGTTCCTAAATACAAAACTATCATAGTGGGGTCGCGCACGGCGTCTGCCCGAGTGTCGTACCACTCCTAAAAGATCGTACGGTAGCGTGCATAGATAAATCAGTAGCCCGCAGCGGGCAATCTGTATGCCCTTCTTTCGCAACCCACCACCTCGCCTTATCCAACACACCTGCTTGTTTTTCCCTGATGATATGATAATTTCTATTTGTGTAACTATAAAAAAAACACTATCTTTGCCGCAATAAATATCATTTCACAGGAAAAATGAAGACTATATTCGTAACTGGAGGTGCCGGATTTATTGGCTCTCATGTCGTTAGGCGATTGCTCCAACGATACCCCGACTATCAAATCGTCAACATCGATGTACTCACTTATGCAGGTAACTTGGAGAACCTGAAAGACATAGACAACAACCCCAACTACATCTTCGAAAGGGCCGATATTGCCGATGAAAAGGCAATAAATACCTTGTTCGACCGTTACAATCCCGATGGAGTGATACACTTGGCAGCAGAGAGTCATGTCGATCGAAGCATCTCCGACCCTTTTGCTTTCGTCCGTACGAATGTCTTCGGCACATGCAATCTCCTTCTGGCGGCAAAGAACCATTGGAACGGCAACTACGAAGGGAAACGATTCTACCATATCTCCACCGATGAAGTATACGGAGCATTAAGTAAAGATGACGAACGATTTACCGAATCTACTCGCTACCAGCCCCATTCTCCCTACTCGTCATCAAAAGCGGCATCCGATCACTTCGTCAGAGCATTTCACGACACCTACCGTATGCCGACCGTCATATCAAACTGCTCAAACAATTATGGCTCTCACCAATTCCCCGAAAAACTCATACCTTTATCCATCAATAATATAAAGAACAATCGTCCCATCCCTATCTATGGCACAGGCGAGAATGTACGCGATTGGCTCTTTGTGGAAGACCACGCCGCTGCTATCGACTTGATTTTCCACAAGGGCAAAGATGGAGAAACCTACAATATCGGCGGCAACAACGAATGGACCAACATCGCACTTATTCGTCAACTCTGTAAGATTATGGACGATAAATTAGGTCGCCCGCAAGGAACGTCCGAAAAACTGATAACCTTCGTAACTGACAGAGCCGGACATGATTTACGCTACGCCATAAACTCAAACAAACTGCAAACAGAGTTGGGCTGGACCCCAAGCGTATCTTTCGAAGACGGACTCCTCAAAACAGTAGAGTGGTATCTGGCAAACCAAGAATGGTTGGAACATGTTACATCAGGCGACTACCAATCATACTACGCCCGTATGTATGGCGGAAACAAAGGTTAGTAGGATAGTGTAAGATAAGTATGGAAGAGGTTGTAGAAACTTACGACAAAGAAGACTTACGGCAGGCAGTAGAAATACTCCGTCATGGAGGTGTCATCCTTTATCCTACCGACACGATATGGGGTATAGGCTGTGATGCCACCAACGAAGAGGCGGTAAAGCGTGTCTATTCTATCAAGCAACGCGAAGACTCCAAGGCAATGCTCTGCTTGTTGGATGCACCGGGCAAGTTGCAAGGCTATGTAGAAGATATACCATCTATCGCCTGGGACTTGATAAACTATGCTACTCGTCCGTTGACACTAATCTACCCGAAAGGTCGTAACATCGCGCATAATCTGTTGGCAGAAGATGGAAGCATCGGTATTCGTATTACCAACGAGAAGTTCTCAAAGAAACTATGTGAAATGTTGCACGCACCATTGGTATCTACATCTGCCAACATCAGTGGAGAACCCACTGCCCGTAACTTCAGCAAGATAAGTCCGTCAATCATCCAAGCAGTCGACTATGTAGTACATTACCGTCGTAACGACAAAAGCGAACCTTCCCCCTCCTCGGTCATTAAGATAGGCGAAGGGAACCTGTTTCATATCATTCGTGAATAGCCATATCAGTACATTATTGAAATGACTTCTCAGAAATTGATATATAGAAAGCAACAACTCAAATATGTATTGGTAGATTGGTTGTCTGCTGAGTGCATCTGGCTATTGTTCATCTTGTTCCGATGGGTAGTCCGCGATGGTCGTATCTTCGCAATGGATACAGTCCTGGTGCCGGCATTTAACTTCTATATTCCTTGGATTCTGTTCCCGTTGGGCAGTCTCTGTGTTTACTATCTCTCCGGTTTCTACCTCCGTCCTCAACTGCAGCACAAACGCATCTCACGAGTAGTGAGCAGCACTCTGGTATGCGCCCTCATCATAAGTTTCTTCTCTTTCTTTATTATCATCATCGATGATAAAATCAACGATTACACCGACTATTACATATCTCTTCTCGTACTGTTTGTATTGCAATTCACAGTATCACTCCTCTTCCGTCTATGCGTTGTCCTCGCAGATAAGCGCCATTGGAATAAGGGCAAGAATTATGAAAGGACACTTATTATAGGCGAAGAAGAACCCTCGCGCACCATTGCACAAAAACTGCATAATGAAGAGCAGTTGGTGTTCCTGAGTTTGCACGATGTGAGGTTGTTGCCCGAAAAAGTGTCCTCCGAAGGAATCGAGAGGGTAATTATAGCCGTCGATAGTGATACCTCAAAAAAAGTGCTGTATCAACTGATAAACAAAATCTACCCCCTGCAAGTGGAGATCAGTTTCACACCCAGTGCCTACGATATATTGATCGGTGCGGCCTATGTAGAGGACTTGGAGGGTGCCCCATTGGTAACGCTAACCGACCTATCCATGAGCGATTGGCAGATATGCGTCAAACGAGTTACCGACATTATTATTTCCATCCTCTGCCTTGTCTTGCTCTCTCCTGTCTATTTGTGTCTTGCTGTATTGATTAAGTTGAGTTCGCCCGGACCTGTTATCTACAAGCAGGAGCGAATAGGACTGTATGGTCGCCCCTTCTTTATATGGAAGTTCCGTACAATGAAGAACAACGCTGAACAAGAACTGCCGCAATTATCCTCGCCCAACGATACCCGCGTCACACCTATAGGGCATTGGCTGCGAAAATATAGACTGGATGAATTACCGCAGTTCTGGAATGTATTGCGCGGAGATATGTCCATCGTCGGACCTCGCCCGGAACGCGCCTACTATATTGAGCAAATCATGCAACAGGCACCATACTACTGCCTGCTTTATAAAATCCGTCCGGGTCTCACCTCTTGGGGGCCTATTCGGGTGGGATACACCGATACCCTCGAAAAAATGATTCAACGACTCAACTACGACATGGCATATATGGAGAATATGTCTTTGTTGTTGGATATGAAGATATTGTTTTACACGATTCGCGTCATTTTGGATGGAAAAGGACAATAAAGTATATGACAAACTGATACATTGGCGCGAAGACCATATTCAAGAGCGGCATTTTATCTTGTTGCTCAGTTTCTTTGTGGGGTTCTTTGCCTCGGTCGCTGCAATTATACTGAAGTCTCTAATCCACCTCTTCCAATATATCATAGAGAGCAATATCATCGCCACAGGACAAACATTCTGGTATATTATCTGCCCCACTATCGGTATAACACTCTCTGCTCTCTTCGTCAAATATATCGTGCGCGATGATATATCTCATGGTATCACAAAGATACTGTATGCTATATCGCAGCGCAAATCTATTATCAAACCCCACAATATGTGGAGTAGTATTGTCGGCAGTTCTGTAACAATTGGCTTCGGAGGTTCCGTAGGGGCTGAGGCTCCTATTGTCCTGACAGGTGCAGCCATCGGTTCTAACTTGGCCAAATTCTTCCGCCTCGACCAAAAAACAATGATGCTGATGATTGCCTGTGGTGCAGCAGGGGCCATCGGTGGTATCTTCAAGGCACCAATAGCAGGCTTGGTATTCACACTGGAGGTACTAATGATCGACCTCACTATGGCATCTGTATCTCCGCTAATCATCGCCAGTACCACGGCAACGGCATTCACATACATGTTCTCTGGTATGGAACCGATGTTTCCTCTCACAACCATTGAACCTTTCGCCATCGAACGAATTCCCTTCTTTCTTTTGTTAGGAGTTGTTTGTGGGATGGTCTCTCTCTATTTCACGCGGGGAATGAACTATCTCGAAAGTAAATTCAAAAAGATTCCTCACACCTACCTGAAAGTCATCATAGGCGGTTCTACGCTGGGCATTATGGTATTCCTCTTTCCTCCTCTCTATGGCGAAGGGTATAACACAATAACAGAACTCATCAACGGCTCACCTCTCGAAACACTTAATCAAAGTCCCCTGCAAGGGTTGGGAAAATACCAATGGGGCTTGCTCTGCTATTTCCTGCTCATCATTATCTTCAAGATTGTAGCCTCGGTGGCAACAAATGGCGGCGGCGGAGTGGGAGGTATCTTTGCTCCTTCCCTTTTCATCGGTAGTATCACAGGCTTTGCAATGGCACACCTGCTCAATCTGTTGGGTATGCATGTCTCCGAAGCCAATTTTGCTTTGGCAGGAATGGCGGGCTTGATGTCTGGCGTTATGCACGCCCCACTGACTGGCATCTTTCTTATAGCCGAACTGACAGGTGGCTACCATCTGCTCATGCCCCTTATGATAGTGTCCGTCTTGTCCTATCTTACGATTATGCTGTTCGAACCGCACTCTCTCTATGCCATGCGTCTGGCGCAAAAGGGAGAACTGCTTACCCACAACAAAGACCGTTCTGTCCTTACTCTGCTCAAAATGGATGTGGTGTTGGAAACCGACTTTACCTCACTCCCGCCCGATATGACTCTGGGAGGATTGGTCAAGATAATATCGCAGAGCAGTAGAAACACCTTCCCCGTCATTGATGCCGAAGGCAAACTGTTAGGCGTCCTGCTGCTCGACGAGGTGCGCAATATCATGTTCCAACCTCGCCTTTACAACCGCTTTACGGTGGGGCAACTCATGACCTCTCCCCCTGCTGTCTTGGAGTATGGCATGCCTATGGAAAAAGTAATGGAAGTCTTCGAGGACACGGGCAGTTGGAACTTGCCGGTCGTTGACGCCGAGAAGCACTATATGGGCTTCGTCAGTAAGTCCAAGATATTCGAATCATACAGGCATGTACTGGTGCATTTCTCCGATGAATAGTTGCGTTGTATAAGGGGCTGCCTGCATCGGACATCATTCCCGCTCAATAAAAATGGAATCCTTCTCGCCTGCACTTCAATAATATAGAACACCAACAACCCTTAGGCACTTTTCTCAAACAGCCGACACTCCACCAAGCGACCCTGTATTTTTGCTCAAGCCGGCTTTTTTATTTACCTTTGCAAACAATTTTTATGACACATCAATATGGAAACAAACAGAATTACAATCATTGATTTTGTAGAGCGTTACACACGCCAATTCTCCGAGCATACATTCCTGCGCGAGAAAGTGAATGGCAAGTGGACTGAAACGACTTTCTCACAGACCCGCGAAGAAGCCTACCGCATAGGGGCAGGATTCATGGCATTGGGCTTGCAGAAAGGCGAACGCGTCGCATTGCTTTCAGAAGGTAGAAACATGTGGGTCATCGGCGAACTCGGAATCTTATACGCAGGAGGTGTCAATGTCCCATTGAGCATAAAATTAGAAGAGAGCAACGACCTCTTGTTCCGCCTCCAACATTCCGACGCCAAATACATTATGGTGTCAGCAGGTCAGTTGCCCAAAATCCGTCGCATAATAAACGAACTCCCACAGATAGAACGAATCATCGTCCTCGACCCCGTCGAACTGCAAGATAAGGAAATCACCCTTCAGACCTTGCAAGAAATGGGCGATGCTTTCCTCAAAGAAAAGCCCGAACAGTTCAAGGAACGCTATCAGAGCGTAGGACCCGACGACTATGCCAACATAAGTTATACCTCAGGTACAACGGCGGACCCCAAAGGAATCTTGCTCACACACCGCAACTATACCGCCAATGTGGAGCAAGCACATTCGGTCATCGGTATTGATGTCGACGATGTCATGCTCATCATCCTCCCTCTCGATCACTGTTTCGCTCATGTGGCAGGATTTTACACCATGATGTCCTACGGAGGCAGCATAGCCACCGTACCCATCGGCAAAACGGCACTGGCAACTCTCAAAAACATTCCGGTGGCAATACAGGAAGTCAAACCGATGGTTATGCTTTCAGTCCCCGCATTGGCTCGTAACTTCAGAAAGAACATCGAAACAGGCATACAGCGCAAAGGCAAGAAAGTGGAAAAACTCTACAACTTCGCACTGAATATGGCAATCTCCTATAACAAGGAGTACTACAACAGAGGCGGACTCTCTCAAATCTGGAAACTACCTTTCATGGCACTCTTCGACAGGTTGATTTTCAAGCAAGTGCGTCAAGGGTTAGGCGGCAGAATGAAGTTCTTTGTGGGAGGTGGTGCCTTGCTCGATATCGAACTGCAACGCTATTTCAACGCCATAGGTATTCCTATGTTTCAAGGCTACGGACTGTCAGAGGCAACGCCTATTATATGCGCCAACTCACCCGGACACTGCATCTTCGGTTCGTCGGGTCGTGTGGTCAAGCCGATGGATATAAAAATCTGTGATACTGACGGTAACGAAGTCCCTGCAGGGGAGAAAGGCGAAATCGTCATTCGAGGCGAAAATGTCATGGCTGGCTACTGGAAGAACCCTAAAGCCACCGAAGAAACCATCATCGACGGGTGGCTGCATACAGGCGACATGGGCTACATAACGGCTACTCACCCCGACTATCTCTGGGTAACTGGGCGATTCAAGTCTTTGCTCATCTCCTCCGATGGCGAAAAATACAGCCCAGAAGGCTTCGAGGATTCTCTCACCGACGGCTCCAAATATATCGAGCAAGTCGTTCTGCACAACAATCAAGACCCCTACACAATGGTGCTTATCGTTCCCAATAAGGATGCCCTCCAAGCCTATGCAAAGGAAGCAGGAACCGACCCTGCAACAAATGAGGGCAAGCGGCTGATGTTGCAGAAAATACAAGACGAGGTCGATGCCTACAAGCACGGCGGAGCCCACCAAGGCATGTTCCCCGAGCGATGGCTGCCCACCGCAATAGCAGTCCTGCCCGAACCGTTCACCGAGCAGAACCATCTGGTCAACAGTACAATGAAAATCGTGCGTGGTAAGGTCGAACAATTCTATCAAGACCGTATAGAATATGCCTACACACCCGAAGGAAAGAACCTTTTTAACGAGAAAAATATCGCTTCCATCGGGTAAAATACCACTCGGAAACAAACAAAAGGGATAGTCGGTTTCTCTACAATAGGAACAACCAACTATCCCTTTTCTTTTTCCCTTCTTCCTACTTGTCCCCCATAATCTGCAAGATGTGCTTTCCCCTTTTTCCCCCATTTCACCGCTAATTTTTCACGCTGATAACTCCCACCCCCATACTAAAACTATAGTTTGATTTCCCCTTCCTGTAACAAATCATATTGTTAAAAACAATTAGGCGGTTCCCTTCCCGTAAGACAGGTCTGTGAGTGCCGAAACAATAGACCGACCCCTCTCAAAGCCCCGTCAATACTACCTTTTTCTAAGGTTTAATATAGGATGAATATAAGATGAATATAGGACGAATATAGGAAGAGTATAGAAACAACATCAAAAACCCATCCAAACCGCCACTCAACTACAAATTAAAGCAAATAGTGCAAACAGACTAACAACTAAAAGAAATTCATCTTAACTAAATACAAACCCTATATTCTCCCTATTCATCGTCTGTTTTCCACAATTCACGAAGCAAAGTCCCTTCTCTCTGCACACACCCTCCGTCCTTTGAGAATAAACAAAACAGAAACGGCATCGCTATTCAAGCAATGCCGTTCCATTTTACATGCTGATAGATGTTATTCTGCAACAACTTCTTCTGCAGGAGCCTCTTCTACAACAACACTATCAACAACTTCTGCCTCTTCAGCAACTGGAGCCTCTTCAGCAACAGCCTCTACAGCATCAGCCTTCTGGCAGCAAGCGCCTTCAGCCTTCTCTGCTTTCTTGCAGCAACCCATTGCTAAGCAAGCGATTGCAGCTACAAATAGAACTTTTTTCATACTAGTATTAATTCAGTGATTAAAAATAACATTGCAAAAATACAGCCTTTTATTGTATTATACAAGCATTATTACATTTTTTTGCTATTTCTGTCAAATTATACACTATACCCTTCTTTGTTTGCGGTATTTCGAACGGGTATGACTCCGCTTTTTCACAATGCGGAATACCACAAAACCTACAATAGCAACCACTACAACCACAATAAACACCACTTTACCCACCGAAAGATTATCTCCCTTCACTCTATTCCACATGCGTATTAATTCTTCATTCATATCCCCTGCATCATGCATCAATGCACAACGGTCAATAATACTCTTGTCGGGATACAACACTTGGTTGGCATGTACTGCAGTAGCGTTCTCACCAAAGAAATAACTCAAATCAACGCAATCCGACCATTCTGCAGAGTCATTTGCCCA
The DNA here is from genome assembly GCA_963615025.1 of Firmicutes bacterium CAG:95. Lineage (GTDB taxonomy): Bacteria > Bacteroidota > Bacteroidia > Bacteroidales > Paludibacteraceae > Colicola. Next base: position 11,412 of record CAVEFV010000012.1, read on the forward strand.
CTCCAACACTTCTGGCGTACCTATAACCGACACATAACCAATAAATGCCATGTTCTTAATCGCATTCTCCGGAATACACAGGTAATTTATAAACCAAGAGGCGGCTTTAGGATTCTTCGCATAAATAGGAATACACCAACCGTCAAACCACACATTAGAACCCTCGTCAGGAATAATATATTTCAAGGTAACACCCACCTCTTTCGCTTCTTCTATCGCCCATTGTGCATCTCCGCTCCACGATAGGTTCATCCATGTCTTACCCTTCGTCATTTCTTCCTTGCCAAAATCTACTTCCCAACCTGCAACATTCTCTTTCGCATGCTGCAGCACATCCTCAACTCTGGCAATGCGCTCCGGAGTAATCGTACGAACCAACTCGCTGCGGGTTACTAAACCCGAGTCTATTTCCGACTTATAGGCATATAATACGATCACCGAATAAACATCACGGAAAGCATCTTTCATGTATATCTTTCCCTTGAATTTCGGATCAAGTATAGCCCCCCAAGACTTAAGATCTGCACCATCCACCCATTCTGGATTATAAATAAAACCTGTAGTCCCCCACATATATCCTGCCGTATAATCCGATACGGTCTTGCTGTTGCTCATCTGTTGGAACTTATCCACGACAAACGGAGCAATGTTGTCAAAATACTGCAACGAGTCAGGAATCAACTCCTTCTGTATTTTCTGCAATAAGTTTAACTTAAGCATCCGCTCAATGATGTATTCCGAAGGACAGATAACATCATAATCCTCATGACCTATTTCTATCTCAGTCAACATCGACTCGTTGATATCAAAGGTCTGATAAATAATTTCCACATCCTCTCCTGTCATCTGCTTGTACCAACTCGGAAAGCCCTTCAGCACATCGTCATCAATATAGTCCGCCCAGTTATACACTTTCAAGGTATGCTCCCTGTCAGCAGCAACTACCGATAAACTAACCGCACATACAAATAGTACGGCTAACAATTTAACAAAGTTCCTTTTCATTTCTTTATACTATTCTTTTTAGAGGTTTCTCTGGCTTGCTTGTCAGCACGCCAGTTTATAATAATAAGCAATGCAAGCATTGTAATGAATATCAACGAGAACAACGGACGAAGTTCGGGAGTCAATCCTCCCTTGCGTGCATCCGCATAGATAAAAGTAGATAAGGTGTTCAATCCACCACTACCTTTTGTAAAGAAGGTAACCCCGAAATCATCGATGGAAAGGGTAATCGAGAGGATAAAACCACTAATCATACCAGGCCACAACTCCGGTATAAGCACCTTCCTTAAGGCTTGGAATGGAGTAGCACCCAAGTCAAGTGCAGCCTCATAAAGGTTCGGATTCATCTTGGTTAATCTCGGCATAACCGAAAGAACAACATAAGGCGTACAGAACACAATATGTGCAATGACAACGGTGGTTAAACCGCGGCTGATATTCAGAAACACAAACAGCAGAAACAAAGAGATACCCGTCAGAATATCCGGATTGATCATAGGAATACTATTGATAAACTGAACAACTTTGCGGTCTCGCTGACGCATATTATAGATACCTATCGCAGCCAATGTACCAAGCAAAGTCGCAATAGTGGCAGCAATAAGAGCAATAATAACCGTATAGAATATAGCATGATAAAGATTAGGATCTACATGTACCTGCGCCACCCGGTCATAACCAGTAAACAGATTCTCATACAAAGCAAATGTAAACCCTGTCCAATTGCCAAACACCTTACTCTTTGTAAAAGAGAATATAATAATCAACACGATAGGCGCATACAACACAAGCAATATCAACCAAAGATAGGCCTGCGAAACAAAGCGTGCCAAAGAAAACGAATGCTTTCTGCTCATAACAAACCTCCTTTCTGCGCATCAGTCTCCTCGTCTGTATTACCAAAGAAACTTGTTAGTGCAATAATCACAAGCATGATGAGCGATAGGGCTGCACCATAATTCCACATACTGAGACCCCCTTCCCCGAAGGCTCGCTGTATTAGCGAGCCAAACAGAGTAATCTTATTGCGAGTGAGCAACTCCGAAATAGCAAAGGTACTAACTGTCGGCATAAACACCATAATAACACCGCTATATATACCTGGAGTGGACAAAGGAAGGATAACCTTAAGAAATACCTCTTTCCTATTAGCCCCCAAGTCAGAAGCAGCCTCAATCAAAGAACGGTCCATCTTCTGAAGGGTATTGTAAATAGGGTATATCATAAAGGGCAAAAAGTCGTAACACATACCAAAGAGCAATGCACCCTCGCCCAACGGAAGAGAGAACATATTAAATAGTTCTACGGTCGCAATAGTGCGCAACAAGAAGTTAATCCACATCGGAAGAATAAACAACATTGCCATCACTTTGGGCGTAGAAAACTCCTCGTTAGCCATAATATAGGCTGCAGGATAACCGATTATTAAGCAAATAATGGTGGTAATAAGAGCAATCGCCAATGAATAGATGAATGTATTGACGGCCTCCGAAGTAGTAAAGAATTGCACAAAATTACGCAAGGTAAAATGTCCCTGCGGATCTTGAAAGGCATAGACAATAATCAACACCAAAGGTAGTAGCACAAACAGCAGTAAAAACAAGATGTAAGGCCACGCCCACGAACGACGATTTCGGAATGGATTAACTATTTTCATTCTTCCCTCGGTGTTATCTTGATACTCTTTGGAGCAATCTGTATTCCCACTCTGTCACCATAATCCCACACATCATTGGTATCTACATACAAATCATCACCATCATCCGTCCGAATAGTCAAATGATAATGATCCCCTTTGTATAGAATAAAATGCACTTCACCCGACAATGTACCATCTTCTTCATAGTCTTGTAGAATAATCTTGTCAAAATCTACAATAATATCTACTTTCTGCCCTGTTTCATATTGCTTGGCATCGGCTTCGCGGATACTCCATACTTCATCCAAAAAACGAACTTTGTTGCCATCCGCTATCTCACCATCAAAACGATTGTACAGACGCTCTTTGTTCATCACTTGTATGTCCTCTGGTTTAACAAGCATACCTACTTGCATCCCAACCGGAAAAGAATGGTAATCTTGAACCATGAACTCATAACCATTTTCAGTGTTGATAAGCATCTCATAGTGTACCCCCTTGAATATACAACTTTCCACAGTGCCATAAAAATGGGTGAAATTACCTTTCGGAATGCGATCATCAGGGTCGTAATCAACTTGCTGCTCCGCAATACTTGTCTTGGTGGTATTTTCCCATATATAAATATCTTCGGGGCGTATTACTACATCAACCGGAGTATTCTCGCCGAATCCTTCATCAATACAGTCAAATTCCAAGTCGCAGAAACGAACACGCTTGTCACGAACCATCACAGCATTAAGTATATTGCTCTCACCAATAAAATCGGCTACAAAAGCATTCTGCGGTTCATTATACACATCTGTAGGTACACCAATCTGCTGAATCTTACCCTCATTCATTACCACCACCCTATCCGAAAGCGTCAATGCTTCTTCCTGGTCATGTGTTACATAAATAAATGTAATACCCAAACGCCTGTGCATCTCTTTCAACTCAATTTGCATGTCCTTACGCATCTTCAAGTCCAAAGCAGCCAACGGCTCATCCAATAGCAACACTTCAGGTTGGTTGACAATAGCACGGGCAATGGCTACACGCTGCTGCTGCCCACCGGACAGACTGTTCACATCTCTGGCCTCATAATCTGTCATACCAACAGTCTTAAGGGCGGAGCGAACACGCTTGGCAATCACTGCTTTGTTCAAGCGACGCAACTTCAAGCCAAAGGCTACATTGTCAAATACATTGAGATGGGGGAATAGGGCGTATTTCTGAAAGACTGTATTCACGGGACGCTTGTGTGGTGGTGTTTGGGTTACATCTTGACCATTTAACAAAATATCACCACTGGTGGCTACTTGAAAACCTGCTATACAACGAAGCAATGTCGTCTTGCCACAGCCCGAAGGCCCTAAAATGGTTACAAACTCGCCCTTCTTTACCGAAAGGCTTACATCGTCTAAGGCAAACTTACCATCCTCAAACTGCTTGGATACATGGTTTACCTCAATAATGTAATTTGGTTTTTGCATTATTGTCTTTTTCTACTATGGAACACTAAATGTAAATCTCATAAATACGCTGTTTGTAAACGCGCTGCAAAGGTAGTATATATTTTTTGTTTCTACAACATACTTTCTGTTGGCAATCTAACGGAAAAGTACTACCTTTGCTCCCCGAAACAAAAGTACTGAGTATGTCATTAAAATGTGGAATAGTGGGACTGCCTAATGTAGGCAAATCCACTCTGTTTAATTGTTTAAGTAATGCCAAAGCACAATCGGCGAACTTCCCTTTTTGTACCATAGAACCTAATGTAGGCGTCATTACTGTTCCCGACGAACGACTCATCAAACTCGGAGAACTATGCCATCCCGAACGGGGCATCATCCCCACAACTGTTGAAATAGTAGATATTGCCGGTTTAGTAAAAGGGGCAAGCAAAGGAGAGGGACTGGGTAATAAGTTCCTTGCAAATATTCGGGAAACCGATGCTATCATCCATGTCCTGCGCTGTTTCGATGATGACAATGTGGTGCATGTAGACGGAACAGTCGATCCTGTACGCGACAAAGAAATCATCGATGCCGAACTGCAACTTAAAGACTTGGAAACAGTCGAATCTCGTATCCAAAAAACAGAAAAACAAGCCAAAGCAGGCGGCGATAAGCAAGCAAAAATAGCATTAGAAGTCTTATATAAATATCAAAAGGCACTCTCCGAAGGACAGAATGCTCGCACTGTCAGCCTCGATAATAAAGAAGAAGAGCAAGCCGCCAAAGAGATGTTTCTCCTAACCAACAAACCTGTCCTCTATGTCTGCAATGTCGATGAAGAATCAGCCGTAAAGGGGAATAAATATGTTGAACAGGTAAAAAAGGCTGTAAAAGAAGAAAACGCACAAGTACTCATAGTTGCCGCTAAAATAGAGAGTGAAATAGCCGAACTCGAAACCTACGACGAACGACAAATGTTCCTCGAAGAAATTGGACTGCAAGAATCTGGTGTCAACCGACTCATCAAATCCGCCTATGCACTACTCCAACTGCGTACTTTCCTCACTGCAGGAAGCGACGAAGTGCGTGCATGGACATTCCGTGCAGGCAGCAAAGCCCCACAATGCGCAGGAGTTATTCATACCGATTTCGAACGAGGTTTCATCCGTGCAGAAGTAATCAAGTATGATGACTTCATCGCACTTGGAGGAGAAGCCGCATGTCGCGCCGCAGGAAAACTATTCACCGAAGGTAAAGACTACCTCGTACAAGATGGCGACATTATGCACTTCTTATTCAATGTATAATACTCTTACTATCAGACAAAATACTGTTAAAATAACAATAATTAAAGCATAGAATAATGTTCGAATTCCTTAACTCATGGCTAACCGCTGGAGGATGGTGGGTAGCCGTATTGATGATTATTGTAGGTTTTGTTGCTCTAATATATGGTGCCGATTGGTTGGTAGATGGTGCAAGTGGGTTGGCAAAGAAATATGGCGTCAGCGACCTTGTGATAGGACTAACCATTGTAGCATTTGGCACAAGCATGCCCGAATTTGTAGTGAATATGGTGGCTGTGTCGCAACATAATAGTGAAATAGCCATCACCAACATCTTAGGTAGTAATATCATCAATGTCTTTATCATTTTAGGCTGTTCCGCACTGATTTATCCTATTGTATCCACCAGACAGTCCATACGATTTGATATTCCATGGAGTCTTTTAGCAGCACTACTTGTATTGTTTTTCGCAACCTACAGCAGTCCTTCATGGATACATGTGGAGAGTCTTTTCGATATGCATATACACGATGCTTCTATCTCTAACTTGGGACACTTTCAGTGGGGAGGAGATAGTCATAGTTTTATATCTGGTATAGGGGGGTGTATTCTGCTGTTGTTCTTTGTCCTATTCTTGTGGCATAGTCTTCGCAACGCCAAAAACAACACTACAGCACCGGAAGAAGACTACAAGCCTATGCAACTCTACAAGGCACTATTGTTAATCTGTGTCGGATTACTCGCTCTCGTGGTAGGTGGCGAACTGATAGTGAAAAGTGCAACATCTATTGCCCATCAATTAGGCGTAAGCGATGCTATCATCGGTCTTACAATAGTGGCTCTCGGTACATCATTACCCGAATTAGCAACCTCTTGTATGGCTGCCTACAAGAAAAACTCCGACATCGCACTTGGCAATGTCATCGGAAGTAACATCTTCAATATTCTATTCATCTTGGGAACAAGCGCAGTCATTTATCCTCTTCCTGGTTATCATGGGTTGGAAATAGATGCACTAATGGCCGCATTAGCCAGCGCAATGGTCATGCTGTTCGTCTGCACCAACAAGAAACATCAAATAAAGCGTTGGCATGGAGCAGTGCTGATACTCGTCTATGTTGGCTATCTCACCTACCGACTGATGACAATGTAGCACGATTCATCAATCGGCGTTCCTTGTCAAAGAACCACCCCCACTTATTGAAATAACGGCACATATTCACAATATGTATCCACAAAAGGCGCATACTATGGTATGAGCCTTTCCTGTGATTATGCACAATCGTTATATGGGGATAGTATAGAGTCATATATTGCCGATGAATCCGACGAGTTAAGTCTATATCCTCTGGATACATAAAATATCGCTCATCAAACAGACCCGCTTCTTGTACTGCAACAGTACGAAGCAACATAAAACAACCGCTCAGATAAGGAACATTCATACATCGATTATAGCCCGATTGCCGCAACTCATACCGAGCATTATGTTTCTCCATCCAACGCCTGGGTAAAAAGCGTCTGCTAAACACATCAAAAGGAGTAGGCAACAGTTTACAGAGATATTGTTGTTCTCCGTTCGGAAACACTACCCTTGGCATAAGTTGTCCCACCTCAGGATGCTTCTCCATATAAGCACACAGACAGTCAATATCTTCAGCGTGCAATACGATGTCTGCATTCATAACCAAATGATAGGGAATAGCGTCAGAAATACTCTCACGCAAAGCCGCATTGTGTCCCCTGCCATACCCTACATTCTTATTCATAAAAATGTACCGCACTTGGTCATCTTTCCATAACAACACCTCTGCTGCGGCTTTTGTTGGAGAGTTATCAATCAAATAGAGCCGATGCAAACACCGCACGCCCATTAACTCCCTTACCAAAGGAATCACTTCTCCGTCCCAATCGGGTCTATATAACACAATCGATATGTTGAGCATATCTCTATCTGCGATACTTCAGAAATCCTCTCACCGCCCAATGTGCCAAGTAATAAACACTACGAATAAAACCTAACTTCTCCACCCGATAATAAACCAGGAACTGTGGCCGTATCATCTTGCGTTTGTTGGCTGTTGCTGCTTGCGAACTCAACCGATATGACGCCAGTACTTTAGGATTGCCAAATGCATAATCTGTTTGCTTAATAAGAGATAACCACAATACATAATCATCACGCAGACTGCGCAACTCTTCGTGAAAATACACATTATGCAGTTCTTTTCTGTCAATCATAGTGGTCAAACAGGGCAAACTACAAGTCCTGAGCAGGTCTTTGTAGCCCACTTTAGCAGGTACGATCAAAGGGCGTAGAATCTCTTTTCCCTCTTCATCAACTCTTCGACACGATGCACATACAATCTTGGCATCTTTATCTTGCATAAAATGCAGTTGTTCCTCAAGAAAAGTACAGTCCCAGTAATCGTCGGCATCAAGGAACACCATGTATCTGCCTGCCGCTTCACGAATACCATGATTGCGCGCCGAAGCACTACCGCTATTGGGTTGTGAGAACACCCTAATACGAGAATCCCTTTCGGAATAGGACAACGCTATCCGTTCGCTATTGTCCTTACTGCCGTCGTTCACGATAATCATCTCCCAACGAGCGTATGTCTGTCCAAGTACACTCTCAATCGTCTGCCTCACAAACCGCTCTCCATTATACAGAGGCGTAATAATGCTTACTAAATCATCTTGCATACATCAAAAACATTTATCCATTTATTATATATTGCCTCAGGCGAATAGGGCTTTACAATACGATAGACCTCTTGCTGTAAACGGTTTCTCAATTCATCATCCGTTGCCATTCTTACAATCATTTTTCCTAACTCACTAACATTTTCTGCCTCAGCCAACAGACCTCCGCCATTCTGTAGTAACACACGGGGACCTTCTTTGCAATCAAAACTTACAATAGGCAATCCTGCTGCGGCAGCCTCCAATAGCACCATTGGAAAACCCTCAAAACGAGAGGACAGAATATAGAAACCATGCGTGGCATACACATCTTCAATGTGCGATGTAAAATGCTCAAACCGAACCATTTCATCCAATCCCAAACGATGCCGCTGTGCTTCCAAAGTCTCTCTCTCTGCACCGTCTCCATATATGTCAAAACGCCAATCACCAAGGTGAGACTTGTACATCGCCAAGGCTTCTAACAACAAATCATACCCCTTCTGCCTGTCTAAACGCCCAACCGACAAAGCGACTTTTCTGTCAACACCTTGCCATGGCTTAGGACTTATCGACACCATATTCTCCACAACAAATACATTTTCCACACCACGACCTTCAAACATCTGTTTATCATTGCTCGTCAAGACTACCAAACCCCTAAAGCGATGATATATCTTATCACGATACCAACGAACAAAACGGTTATACATCCCATAACGATAATGCTCGCAGGCAAGGGTTTTATGAGCAAAACCGGCATAGTATGCCAATAAACTGGCTAAAAACTTCTGACTGATAATGACATCCGCATCACGAAGATTGGCACATTGTCTGACTCGAGATAGTTGTTTTAAGACTATTTGAAACCTTTTCAGTGCTGACAATGTACCGGAATATGGCGTTCCACTCAAATACACCACTTGTACTGCGTCCGATAAGGGATACTGTACCTGCCCACTCGCTTGGAAAACAGATACAATCGCCACCGAATGTCCGCACCGCACCATCTCATTCGCTATGCAACAAGTCGTGCGTTCCGTCCCACCCTGTGTGGAAATATCTTGTATAAAGAATACTATTCTCATCGTAAGCGTCCGTGAAGGCGTAAGAAATAGCGTGTTTTCCAATAAAGGAAATGTAGTTTGCTGCGAAATATCTCTGATGAAAAGGCATAATAATGCGCTCTTGCCTCTTTCCTGCGAACCGACATATTGCGCCAAAAGGTGTAATGTAATGCTCCGACAGTATTATCTCCGTGTTGGCGATACAGAATGGTTGAGTCTGCAATAGGAACAAGTCTCCCTTGCGCAAGACAAACAGACATAGCGATTGCATAGTCGTGCATAAGAGCCTTCCCCGTAAAAGGCAGAGATACTCTTCTTGCAGCCTGATTGATTAACATCGTACACCCTGTTACACTATTGCAGAGTGCCAAGTAGTGAATATCGTTATCCAATATCTCTGGGTGGATGTTCGAGTATTGCCAGAAAGAAGGTGAAATGGTGTGTAAACACTCATCCACTATCTTTAAGTCCGTATGTACCACAATAGGCGTCTTTGCTCCATACTGTTCTTCTGCTTCCATCATCCTCTGCAGGCTCACCTGCAGTTTGTCGGGCAACCATACATCGTCTTGGTCAGCAAAGGCGATATAACCCTCTTTCCCATACTCTCTCAATAGGTACTCAAACGAACGCATCGCCTTGAGGTTATGCCCGTCGTGTACTATTCGGATACGCTCGTCTTTTTCGGTGTATGATTGCACAATTTCTATGGTTTCATCGGTAGATCCGTCATCTCTTACCACCAATTGCCAGTCGCTATAGGTCTGTGCCAATATCGAATCCAATTGCTCCCGAAGGTATTGCGCCCCATTATATGTTGACATTAAAATCGTTATCATCCTTATTGCTCTCCTCGTTTAATCATCTCCGGATAATCGTATTTCCAATATAGTTTGGCTTGTCGTATCTGACGCTGTTGCAATTCCTCATCAGAATATTTGTAACGCTCTGCAACAAGAGATATCGAAGCAGTCGGGTATCTCATTTGTTGGGCTTTCTTTGGAAGACCTGCCAACACCACACCGGTATATAGCACTAAAATCGTCGCATATATCTGCTTGGTAAGTGCATCCTTTCGTTCGGAGGTGTACAGGGTGTTGGCAATATAAACGATTAGGAAAGGCAAGAAATACGACCGTAGTCGGTTAAGCAGGAACCAATAAGGATATAGACATACCAATACCGCCACACAGCACCATATTAACCAGTGTTTGCGAGTATGCCCATTATTCGGAACAATATAGTATGCCAAACAGAAGATAGATGCCATATATACTATCAGTACAACCTGAAAAGGAGTACCAAGTTGCAAATGATGCTTAAGGGAGGCTGACTGAATAGAGGATAATGGCAGTATGTCCACCAATCGCATCAACAATGGTTGCAGAGGAACGAGTATAAACCCGATAATCAGCAGCCCCAAAAGAATATATTCCCGTTTGTCAACAGATACCTTGCCGACCAAATACAACAAAGCAGAAAGAACGAGTACTATAATAGCCGACTTATGCATTGTGCAAGACATCAACGCCATAAGAATCGACCATGCGTACTGCCTTTTCTCTAACAGAAGTATGAATAAATAAAAGAAACTGACAGCAAGGCACTGACGAAATTCCATAAGAATCAAGTTGTAATCCAAACACACTAACATCAACAAAGCCAAAGTCCTGTATGCTTGTATCTTTTGGAACAATAAGTATATGCTCACGAAGTAAAAGACTGATATAACAGCCGTCATCCCCCAAAAACTCACCCCCATAGAATGAAGCAAACTGCAAAACAATGTAAAGCCCGGTTCGAATTTCGACTTACCAATGTGCGCAAATGTATCCGCAGGCGACCCTAATTCTTGATAGAAAGGAATATAAGTGGCTATATCTGGTCCTATGGCATACTTCAATATACACCAAACTGCCACCAACACAAAGGTACAATAATAGATCTGTTGTTGTAAACGGGCATGTTTGGATGCCAATAGTTCCGCCACCGTACCCGCAAAGGCAATCAATATAAAGACAATGATATAACTCACACTATCTGTTAAAAGTTTTACAAAGGTACGACAATCCCGTCATATACACAACTCTCTCCCGTCTTTCACACACCCATAAACCGAAATATTAACAAAATACATCCTATTTCATCACCTCTTTATACAAAATTCCTTCCCTGAATCATAACCCTCCCCTTTGCTTGGCCCTCTATTTGCTACCAATTCCGAAGGATTTATATAGGATGAATATAAGACGAATATAGGATGAATATAGAAAGAATATACAACCAACCTACAATCCCCCTCCCAAACACCTCTCTCCTTTATTTAATCATTAACCGTTAATTATTAAATCTTAATTATTTCTTGCCCACTGTAGAGCCATAGCGTGCTATGGCTCTCAACTCTCATTCGCAGATAGAACAATATGTTTCCCTCCAACCTCCCTAACCTCCACCAATGCACAACACTCAACGACGCAGCCTTCATGTATGCTGTATAGCCATATCATGCTATGGCTCTCAACTCTCCTTCAAAAACCAAACAATATGTTACCGTCTTACCGGAGTTACTGGGAACAAAGGGAATCTGGCTTGCATTATCGGTTTCAGAATGCCTAACCATTCTGACAATAGGCTGTTATGCAATCTATAGAAAAAAACATCCATACAACGATTTGCGGATATAAGAACTATTGTGTATCTTTGCAGATGTTTACAACGGTTTCCCCATGTATGCAGTAGCATATATGGAAAACCCAAAGAAGAAAAAAGAATAACAGACAGACATGCTTAATATCGTATTATGTGGAGCCCCCGGCAGTGGAAAAGGGACACAAAGTCAATTCATCGTCGATAAATACGGATTAGATCATCTTTCGACAGGCGATCTTCTCCGCAATGAAATTGCGCAGAAAAGCCAATTGGGGTGCAAGGTGGAAAATATCATCTCGCAGGGAAATTTGGTCCCCGATGCTATCATAATGGAGTTAATCGCAAACTATCTGGATAGTATGCCCGAAGGTGCAAAGGGCGTTATATTTGACGGCTTCCCTCGTACTGTAAACCAAGCCCGAGAGTTGGAAAAACTAATGGCAAAGCGTGGAGAAAAGGTTTTCGCAATAGATCTGTTTGTCGAAGAAGAGGAACTTATCAGTCGTTTGTTGAATCGTGGTAAGACCTCCGGTAGAGCCGACGACAATATAGATACCATCAAAAAACGATTAAATGTCTTTCACCAACAGACAGAGCCCGTATGCGCATTCTATCGTAATTTGGGAAAGTATAGTCGGATCAATGGAATGGGTACGATGGAGGAAACTTTCGCCAAGATCGACCATATCTTATCGAAACTGTAACATACCTACCTCATTTCTCCTTGCATCATGGCACAATCAAACTTTATAGATTATGTAAAGATATATTGCCGCTCAGGTAAGGGAGGAGCAGGATCTCTACATTTCCACCGAGCAAAATACATACCCAAAGGAGGTCCGGACGGCGGAGATGGAGGCAGAGGTGGACATATCATCTTGCGTGGAAATCGTAATCTATGGACATTGCTTCATCTAAAGTACCAGCGTCATATAATGGCTACTGATGGTACCCACGGCGGAGAAAGTCGCAGTTTTGGTAAAGACGGGGAGGATAAATACATAGAGGTACCTTGTGGTACGGTCGTTTACGATGGCAACACAGGAGAATTCATCTGCGAAGTAAAAGAGGACAAAGAAGAAATCATCTTGCTCAAAGGAGGAAGGGGCGGATTAGGCAACTGGCATTTTCGTACGGCCACTAATCAAGCACCCCGCTATGCACAACCCGGAGAACCTTGTGAGGAGAAGAATATTATTCTGCAACTGAAAGTATTGGCAGATGTGGGGTTAGTAGGCTTCCCAAATGCGGGAAAGTCAACATTGCTATCCGTCATATCTGCGGCAAAGCCTGAAATTGCTGATTACCCATTTACCACATTAGTCCCTAATTTGGGCATTGTACCATACAGAGACGACAAATCGTTCTGTGTCGCAGATATTCCGGGAATAATAGAAGGTGCTGCAGAAGGAAAGGGCTTGGGACTACGCTTCTTGCGCCATATAGAAAGAAACGCAGTTCTGTTGTTCCTCGTTCCTGCAGATACGGAAGATATTAACAAAGAGTATAATATACTGCTCGAAGAGTTGCGCAAATACAATCCTGAACTCTTGCAGAAACAACGCATATTGGCAGTATCAAAGTGCGATATGTTAGACAACATTATGCTATCTCAAATGCAAGATGAACTGCCCCAAGACATACCCTCCATCTTTATATCATCGGTATCAGGACTTGGAATCGACCAACTGAAAGATATACTTTGGACAGAGTTGAATAAAGAATGCAACAAGGTGATAGAGATTTCCCACAAACCAATTGATGTGAAAGTAGCAGAGCAAGAGGATATCACAGAAGAGGACGATACTCCCGAAACTATCTATCTGAACGAGGTGGATGAAGACTGGGACCTCAGTAAGTACAAGGGAATAGGATGGGACGATATAGACGAATAAAATAACACATCATATCCAATACTATGAAATACGATGAAGCCTTACAGAAATTAGAAACCATAGTGAATAGTATAGAGAACGGCGAAGCCTTGTCAATGGAGGATTACAAGAAGAAAGCAACAGAGGCGAAGAAGTTATTAGACTATTGTCAAGGTCAATTGCTGGATATGGAAAAAGACCTGAATACCATCATCCCTAAAGGATAAAACATCATCCCTGCTCCCTGAAAAATAGATAACGCCTTAAATAACTAATACATGAAACATCAATCAACACTTTTAATAGTACTGTCTCTTATTCTAAGTACTACCTTCTCATTTTCTTCAAACAATCCCAAAGAGGAGTTCCGTGCATCCTGGATCGCTACAGTTTATGGCATTGATTGGCCACACACTAAAGGAAATGTATCTGTACAAAAAACGGAAATGGATCTAATTTTAGACCGTGCCAAAGCCGCCAATATGACTGCTGTTATGTTCCAAGTACGCGGCTATTCCGATGCACTATACCAATCAACAGTGGGAGAACCATGGAGTTCGGTACTTACAGGAACACGAGGGCAAAATCCGGGCTACGACCCGCTATCCTACGCTATCGAACAAGCACATGCTCGTGGATTGGAGTTGCATGCTTGGATAAACCCGTATCGATTAGGGAATAATACCATTCGCTCCAATCAAATACAGGACGACTGGATTCTATTATCAGGCTCTAAACAGATACTCGATCCGGGTAACCCTGCTGTACGCAGTTATGTGCTCTCAGTAATAGAGGATATCATAGACCACTACGATATTGACGGCATCATATTCGATGACTACTTCTATAATGGTGTAAGTTCTGAATACTCCAAAACGCAGGCTCCTAACGAAACAGTTATGACGACAGAGAATAATCCGCACAACCTTTCACTTGGGGATTGGCGTCGAGAAAATGTAAACCTATTTGTGAAGTCTGTTATGCAGAGCATAGAATCAAAAAAGCCCTATCTGCGTTTCGGTATAGGTCCTGCTGGCGTATGGAGTACTTCTGCACATAATGTGTATGACGAGAACTATTCTTCCTACGACAATATATCTGCCTGCCCCGGTACATGGGATGTCTATTCAGATTTGTTCTGCGATGGAGCCGCATGGCTGAAAAGAGGCTACATAGATTATATCTCCCCCCAACTCTATTGGCCGATGCTTTCAACTTCCGATGGCTACTATGCCTCCTCCGCATTTGACAAGATTTGTCCTTGGTGGGCGAATCTCGCTTTTCGCTACAATCGTCATTTCTATGTCAGTCAAGATGTAGCAAGCAATAAAACGGCCTCCTCACCAAAAGCACGCTTCAATTCTCCCGATGAAATCACGGCACAGATGAATACTCTGCGCAATAACGGTAAAGTAAAAGGCAGTATATTTTACAACACCAAGTATTTCCTGAACATCGGAGGTTGCAATAGTTACTTTTCCACTTCAGAAGGCTATCACACCTTCTTAGTAAACAACTGGTATTCCACAAAGTCAATCGTACCGGCTATCGACTGGCGTGAAGCGACCACTTTACCACAACCAACCGATATAGTGTTGTCAGGCAATCAACTGACATGGACACATGCTACAGCACCTCGCTTTACGATATACGCTTGGGCTAAAGGAATGGATAGAGAATCTGCATTGGCAGATCCTGCCAACCTATTAGGAATAACTTATACAAATAGTTTCGATGTAAGTAGTGTAACAGATTTAGCAAACACCACTTTTGCTGTTTGCCCGTACGATAGATACGGCAACGAATATGACCCGATAGTATATAATGAAGGAGAGAGTACACTGCCACAAGGCACTGTTTCGATGTCGTTATTATGGAAGAAAGGGGAAGCAGAGGTGAGTTATCTGACAACAGGAGCCGCAAATCGCAGTATGGCATATTACAACGGGCTATTGTATATCCCTAATAAAACCGATGGCACATTCGCAGTAATCAATGCCACAACAGGTGCCTTGCAAACAACATATACGATCGGCACTTCTGCTTTCTGGCAACACAACCTGCGTATCACAGACGACGGGATACTGCTTATGGGGAATACAGG
This sequence comes from Firmicutes bacterium CAG:95, assembly GCA_963615025.1. Classification (GTDB taxonomy): domain Bacteria; phylum Bacteroidota; class Bacteroidia; order Bacteroidales; family Paludibacteraceae; genus Colicola. The sequence continues at coordinate 27,164 of CAVEFV010000012.1, forward strand.
TTCAGGGAGTGCATCATTAAGTCTTAAGAAAGGCTCTATAAATGCCGATGGATACACCGATTTGGCAACGCAAACCATTGCAGGGCGTTGCGACTATTTCTATACCTATGGCAATTGGAATGATTCCGGTTTTGCACTATCCTTGAGTAATACGGGTCATCTACTTAAGATGCCATTCGTCAATGGCAGCCTGCAAACAGCAGTAACAATTGATCACACCGATTTGCCAAGTGGTACCTCTGCAAAGGCTATTCCGTGCGACGGAAATAGTTTTTATGCATCTGTCTCAGGCGAACTTCCCACAAGGCACTTAATTGCCACAGGGGCAAAAATAGAAACCTTCTCAAGTAGCACTTCCGCTCTGCCGACGAATGTATCGGGCTTGGGTACATTTAGTCTGTTAGGGCATCGTTATATGGCACTGCCAACGAATGCAACAGGTAGTTTTGAGGTTTACGAAACCACTTATGGATTAGGTAGTGCCAACAGAGTTATCTCTGCCACTGAGGCTCTTGGTAACGCCACAAACGAAGCATATACTACAGATTTCTGCACCGTTGTTGACGGCAACAATGCTTACATCTATGTCTTAGCACCTAACAATGGCGTGGCTGCTTACAAGTTTACCTTTACACCTATTGCCGATGAGTTGGAAGAAATATCAGATAACTTACTGCTTCGTCCTACATCTCAAGGATTAGCACTCTCCTTTGCAGGAACACAAGTAGTTGAAATATACAGTGTAAATGGCATACTCCTCTATAAAGAATATGCCACAGAGTCGTTCACTTGTTCTCTACCCGAAGGGGTATATATTGTGAAGGTAGGTAATCAAGTAAAGAAGTTCATTCGCTAATCTGTTCATCAGACAGTTAATCAACAATATCTTATAACACCTTAAATTTATAATCAGTATGAAGAAAGTATTTATTACACTGATGGCATTTGTCGCAATGTCGGCAAATGCTCAATTGCTGAAGGTGGCATCAATCGAACAATTGCAAGTGCCATCAAGTTCAGCCGATAGTAAAGTGGCAGGCATAAGTCCTGATGGGTCTTATGTTCTTCTCACAAGTATGAATAATGCGGGTCTGCAGAAGTATAATGTGGCAACGGGGGAGTTGGAAACTCTTTCTACGGCTGCAGGAGCAGGGTATAATGTAGTCATTTCCTCCGATGGCAACGATGTGGTATATCGTGAAACAACAATGGGAAAGGACAAGTTAAATCGTTCTGCTTTGGTTCGTAAGAACATACAGACCAAGAAAGCAACCACATTGGTTAAACCTACCCGTGACTTGAACGGCTTTACGGTAAAGGGCAACACGATCTTGTCGGTAGAGAAACGCAAACTGCGTGTACAAGCCATTGATGAAAAGCAGAAAGCAGAAAAAGAACTGCCAATAGTGTCTATTCAAGACAGGCAACTCATGCTGACCATGAATGGGGAAACTCGTGTACTTTCTCCGAATGGACAAGGGAAAAGTTATATATGGCCTTCTGTATCACCCGATGGTACAAAAGTATGCTATTATGTTGCCGGCAATGGAGCATGGGTAGCAAATATTGATGGAACGAATCCTCAGTTTATAGGTCGTGATTGCCGTGCTGCTAAATGGTACAACAACGAGATAATCATCGGTATGGCAGATAAGGACGATGGTCATGTGCAAACGGCATCAGATATTGTGGCCTATAACTTACAGGGCGAACATCAGGTACTGACATCAGGCTTGATCGCAATGTATCCCTATGTTGCTGCCAATGGCAAGCAAATTGTCTTCTCGACCGACAAAGGAGAGACTTATCTTATTCATATTAACCAATAAGGATTACTACTATGAAGCGATATCTATTAGTGGTTATTACCACATTATTGGCAATAACTATGGTTAGTGCAACGGATCTAACTGGTAAGCGTATTTATATCAATCCAGGACACGGCTCTTTCGGTCCTAACGACCGTCCGATGCCTACCATTCCTTTCCCGAATTTAACCTCAACGGGAATGCCTGATACTTGCGGATTCTATGAGTCGAATACCAATCTCTGGAAATGCTTATACTTAGGTCAGAAGTTGGAAGCAGCAGGCGCAACAGTCATCTATTCCCGTACCGAATGTGGTCCGTGGCCTTATGCAAAGGTGGACGGACAATATCCTGATTACACATGGGAAGACTACCAAGCCCGTGCCGATTACTCCCAATACAACCGCAGTCTGACCGAGATATGCGAAGAGGTGGAAGCGAATAATATCGACTACTTTATCTCCGTACACTCCAATGCGGCAACCGACGGCACGAACTCCAACTACCCGTTGGTACTCTATCGCGGCTACGACGACATCACTACCACCCCTGCGGAAGGCGAGAACTGCTATGTAGCAGGTAGCCGTGAGAAAGCCGAGAAGATATGGTCCTACCGCAACGCAATCATGCTTAGCGGCATAGACCCATCATCGGCCTACCAGACGAGTACGAATATTCGTGGCGATATAGATTTCTATAGAAGCAGTTCCACGCGTACGGATGCCACTTCGGGTACGACCTACCGTGGTTTTCTCGGCGTACTGAAGCACGGCGCAAGCGGTTACTTGGTAGAAGGCTATTTCCATACCTATCAACCGGCACGCCACCGTGCGTTGAACCCCGACTATTGCCACCAGGAAGGCTTGGCATACTACCGTGGTATCATCGATTATTACGGTGCCGACACCGAAACCACAGGCTATATCATGGGTACCGTGAAGGATTTGCACAACAAGATCAGCAATTCCTTATTCAACTATGCGCCCAAGACCAATGACCAATGGATGCCGTGCAACGGCGCCGTGGTAACACTCTACAAGGGTGGCGTGGAAGTGAAGAAATACAATGTGGATACACTTTACAACGGTATCTTCGTATTCGAGAACCTTGTTCCCGGTGACGACTATACTTTAGACGCTACTTGCGACGGCTACAAACCTTTGATGGATGAGTATAAGGAGGCTTTCTCGGTAAAAGCGAACGAGACAACTTACTCCATGCTGTATTTGGAGGACGAAAACTATACGCCCCCCGCAGTGGTGTACTACAACTATCCTGACCCTGAGCAACCTGCTTACATTCAACTTGCCGGTTCCTACGAGATGACGCAATCCTTCGTAGGCAAGAAGTTGACCGATGTGATGGCAGACAAAACTATCCGTCGCATACTCTATCGCAATGGAAATATGTATATCTTGGCTGTTGATGCAGCCAAAGAGCCTACGCTCATCGAAGTGGATGCCGAGAGCCAAACAGTGAAAGCCACTCTGCCTACCGACTTCTGTACAGTCGTATCCACGAACGGTTACAAACTCAGCGACATTGCCTTCACAGCCGACGGGTATTTAGTAGGGTGCAGTATGGAGAATACCACATATACTCCCGCTAATAACTGGAACATATACAAATGGGAGAATAGTACTGCCGGCTGGACAGGTGCTTTGTGGTTTAGTCATGCCAACAACGAGACATCCGGTAACTATGTTAGTGCTATGGTGGGTGCTACTATGGCATACTCTGGAACAATAGCAGATGGTTTCATCATTACAACTGCCACTACTACGGGAACTTCGCTTAATACTCGCCTGCCGGTATATACCATTTCAGACAACACTTTTGCAGGTGCATACCGTAATCATCCGTCCGATAACTTCTCTACCATTGACTATGGACAGTCTAAATTGGTAGTATCACCGCGCGATGCAAACAGTATCATCATCACATCGGAGAAAAAGGCTCCCGTTGAGTATGCTTTGGTAACGACAACGGCATCTGCTATTAACCCGGTGGGTATCTTTGCTACTCATACCAACGGTGCAAACTACTTCAAGTACGCTCATCGTGATGTAATGGTAACGCCGACCGAAGACGCAGAAGGCAAGAACACAGGCGTAGCATTGTACGACATTACCGATGGATTGAGCGATGCTACTCTTATTAAGACGACCAATACTACATTAACTTCGGCTGAGGCTACCTATACAATGGCAGCAGGCGTAGTGAAGAACGAAGATATCACGCTCTACCTCGTATGTGATAGCCTGATTAACAAGTTCACCACCATAGGTGTTGCGCAGCCTGTCGTTCCTGCTATTTCGGCTTATGGACTGAATGTAACCTTCGATAATGGTCAGTACACCTTCACTTTCAATGCCAACTCCGCTGCGGAAAGTGCTAATCTGGTATTCTATGCAACAGACGAAGAAGGCACACAAGTAGGTGTTATTCCTGTTCCGAATGTAGTAAAAGGTGCGAACACCCATGTTGTTCCTGCCGACCAACTGCCAGGCGAAGACCAACAGGTTCTCACTTGGGCGGTAGAACTCAATGGGTTGGCTATCGGTAGTGTAGGGCGTATCTATACTCTTACCCAATCGGCGTCTGGATTCACCCGTCCATTCATTTCCATTAACAACTCTACGGAATCACCTTATTTCCAATATCTGTATCTAATGGACCGTGCGGGTGCTTCTAATGCAAATAATGGTTTCTATGCATTCAATCCTGATTATACCCGCATCAACACGACTCCATATAAGGGTGGGCGTTCAATGTATGGCTCTCCGTATCGTACTTTTGTTGACGACCAAGGTTATATATGGATCTCCGATGGTTCGGATGGTTATTCCGGTATAATCGTTGTTAATCCGGCAGACCTTGAAGGTACTTACGAAGAATTCTTCCAGGGTACTCGCAACACATCAACAGGTGTTATTACCAACAATGGTGTCGAAGTCGGTTCTTCTTCGTTGGGCTTGTCTATCTATGGGCATGGTGCAGACGCCAAATTGCTCACACTTAACGAGGATGCAGGTACTACCCTCAAGGATCATTCCATCGCTATCTATAATATCGGCACAGAGGAAGGCACCTACAAACATTCGTGGTCGGAGGCTCCTTCGGCTGTTATTCAGTTGCAAGGCATTGTATATGACGGCTATCCTCTTGGCTGCTCGCATGGTGTATGGGTTGCCTCTCGTCGTTCAGCAGGACAGAACAACACCAGTTACACTGCTCTGAAGTTCTACGATTGGAATGGCAATGAGTTGCTCAACTCTGCGAAAGACCCGTACAAAGACTTGATCGACGGTGGTTTGTCGGGAGCCTTTGCACTCAGTCCCGACGAGTCTGTTCTCTACTTCATCGATGGTTCGAAACACATTATGGTATGGGACATTGTCTGGAACGAAGACACTCCTGTCATGACGCTCCGTTATTCGTTTGACTGCGGACTGTCGTCCATTCGTGAGATGCACCTCGATTATGCAGGTAACCTTGTATGTTCCGGTGAGGATGCTGTGGCTGTATTTACCTTGCCGAAGTCGGATAACACCACTGTCATTCCGGCTCGTAAATCACTGACCGTAACCGTTCAATCCTCTTCCTCTACTGATCTGCAAGAGAACACTATCGATCAGTATGTATTAGACGAGAATGAACCTATGTACGATGTATTAGGTCGCCCCGTTGATCGTAACTATCGTGGTATTGTAATACAGAAAGGACAAAAGTTCTTGCGTAAGTAATGCCGCAAATATAAATGTGCAGAGGCTGCCCTTCGTTAAAAGGCAGCCTCTGCTTTGTATAGTATCTACTATCTATTCCAAACGATTTATATAGGACGAATATAGGATGAATATAAGACGAATATAGGAAGAACTTACAAACTACTCTTGTTGTTGCAGTACCAATGCAGAGCGGGCAGGAATATAAAGTTTAAGCCAACCTTTATGCTCCGACTCATAAAGCGGGTCATATTGTGTAAAGTGTTCTACACTGTCGTCCGACAATCCAAACCCGCCATACGCTTTGGCATCTGTATTAAGAATAATCTTGTATTTTCCTTCGGGAGCAAGAATACCGTAATCCGTAAAAGAGTTCTCTCCATTCCAATTAAACACAAACACAAGTTTGTCCCTTCGATAAGCAATAACTTGGTCACCTTCGTTGTCGCAAAGTGTATAAACCCATGGAAGGTGCTTCCCGTTCTTATCGTGTACAGGCAGTAGATATTCCTTTAGTATATGTATCATCGCTTCGTCAAAGGCATTGAGGTCATGGTAATAGAAGTCAGGATTATCAACCAAACTCCACTGACGGCGTGCATATTTATAACTCCAACCATTCCCTTGTCTCGGAAAATCGATCCATTCAGGATGCCCGAACTCATTTCCCATAAAGTTCAAATAACCGCCATTGATAGTAGAAGCCGTGATCAATCGTATCATCTTGTGCAGTGCAATACCTCTGTCAACCATATAAGTATTCGAACCATGCTGCATGTGCCAATACATCTCGGCATCAATAAGGCGGAAGATTATAGTTTTATCTCCCACTAATGCTTGGTCGTGGCTTTCAGCATAAGAGATTGTCTTTTCGTCCGACCTTCTGTTAGTCATCTCATAAAGAATATGCCCCGCTTTCCAATCCTCGTCTTTTACTTCTTTGATATATTTAATCCAGAAGTCCGGTATTCCCATCGCCAAACGGTAATCGAATCCCATACCTCCGTCTTTGATAGGAGTTGCCAATCCCGGCATACCCGACATCTCTTCTGCTATAGTAATAGCATATCGGTTGACCTGATGAATAAGTTTGTTGGCAAGTGTCAGATAGCAGATAGCATCGCCGTCTTCATTAAGGTTGTAGTAGTCCGAATAAGAGGAGAAACTCTCTCCCAACCCATGCGAACGATAGATCATACTGGTTACACCATCGAACCGAAAACCGTCAATATGGTATTCATCCATCCAGAACTTACAGTTGCTTAACAGAAAATGCAACACTTCAGGTTTCCGGTAGTTAAAACAAAGGCTATCCCATGCAGGGTGTTCCCTTCTTTCACCGGTATGAAAATACTGGTAGGGTGTTCCGTCAAAGTTACCCAGTCCTTCCTGCTCGTTCTTTACTGCGTGCGAATGAACAAGGTCCATGATAACAGCAATACCCATACTATGTGCATCATCAATAAGATGTTTCAATTCATCAGGTGTCCCGAAGCGGGAAGATGCTGCAAAGAAATTAGATACATGGTACCCGAAAGACCCGTAATAAGGATGCTCCTGTATAGCCATTATCTGCAAACAATTATATCCGAGTCTTGCTATTCTGGGAAGAACACCTACCCTGAACTCTTCATAAGAGGACACTTTTCCTTCCTCCCCCGCCATACCGATATGACACTCATAAATAAACAACGGGTCAGAATGGGGTGTAAATCTTTTCTTCTTGAAGCGATAAGGCTCTGTCGGATCCCACACCTGCGTAGAAAAAATCTTAGTCTGCTCATCCTGCACTACTCTTGTAGCGTACGATGGTATTCGCTCGCCTTGTCCTCCTTCCCATGTAACGAGTAGTTTGTATAGTTGCCCGTGCTGCAATGCACTATGCGGGAGTATTATTTCAAACACCCCGTTACCAACAGGGTACATTTCATACTCTTTCGATATAGTCCAGTTGCTAAAATCTCCGATGAGATGGATACTATGGGCGTTCGGAGCCCATTCTCTGAATATCCATTGATTGTTCGTTTTGTGTAACCCGAAATAGAGATACCCGTTCGCAAAATCAGATAATGATGTACCTTGTGTGAGTTGTTGTTCTATTTGGATCGCATAATTGTAACGCCCATTGATAGCATTCGCATAAGGTTTGAGATAAGGGTCAGATTTAACTATTTTGAGTGTTTTCATCGGGAGAAATAGCCTATATAAGTATGATTTTATCGAGCCGATCGGGTATCTCTTATCTTTACAATAATTTTCCTGTACGATTGTCCTTCGGCAATACAAGGTTGGTGAGCGTCTTCAGGAAAGAACACTGCAAAATGTCCGGTCGGTACCAATATCATACTTGTTGCTTTATCGCCATAAAACTCAATATCTTTCTGTTCATTGTACGGCGCAATAACCGACTCACAATCACATTGTGCTTTCCATCCCATATACTCGTTCCCGTTAAGCGGAATCTGAATATCGATATACTCTTTATGCGCCTCCATCTTGCAATCTTCTTCTTTTTTACCGATCACATCGTTGATATTAACAATGAGATCATCTCCATCGAGTTTTAGTTTGCAAGCAGGAAGTGCAAGCAGGTCGTTATGTACATAGAAGTCCATAAACTGTTGGAACATCGGGACGCAGTCATAATAAGCATCTGCGTTTTCAAGTTTGTCAAGAATCATATAGAAATATAAAATTGGTTGATAGGCGCAAAGGTACAGATTATTTATTTATTCTGCAAGTTAGGAAATATTCTGATAAATAGGTCGTGCAATCTTTCAAGCATCCTGTGGCGACAAACAAACCCTACAAGCAAGGTGCTTGCAGGGTAGTCGTAATGATGTCGGTAAAGGGGTTTATTATACCGTCTTAAACATCTTTTGATTGGTCTCCGCTTCCACGATATTGGCAATATAATCGCCGGTTCGTTCAAGTGTTCTGACAATATCTTGGAAGAATGCACCTTCTTCGTAGGAGCATTTGGCGTCATTTACTTCAACGAGAATATCATTAAGTAGTTGGTCGCGCATAGTGTTGATAGATTGTTCAATGGTACGCGCAGCATCCATCATATTGGGTGCCATGTCTTCCGATTGTAAATCGTCAACCATTTCATCTACGGCTTTACCCACAATCGTAAACATTTCTTGTATCCTGTTCCAATGTGCCTCTGTCCAAACCACCTCTTTCTCCCGATTACGCTGTATGATACATGCCATCTTGTAACAAGCGTCTGCTACACTCTCTATTTCAGAGGTAATGCGCAGTATGTGCTGACTGTTAATTTTGCTTTCTGAACTAAGGCGTCCTGTACTGACAGAGGCAATATATTTGGATATTTCAGATTCTATCTTGTCACTTACATCCTCTAATTTTTTAATGTGTTCAAATTTACTTTGGAACTTTTCAGGATCTTTCTCCTCAACAAGTTCGGGGATTTGTTCATACATACGGTGTACTCGCTTGGCATAAACAGCAACCTCTTTTCTTGCTTGTAGTATGGATAATTCAGCCGTAGATAACAGTCCTGTAGAGATATAGGCAAGTTGGAAGGTCTCTTCGTTGGCTGCTTGTACTTCGTGCTTTCTTGGTCGTATAACTTTCTCAACAAAGCGTATGATATATTTACTCCACCAGCAAAGTATGAGAACATTGATGATATTGAACATCGAGTGGAATAGAGAGAGTGCAAATGCTGAGGCTTCAGTAGCGTCAGCCGGTCCGACTTTCTGTACAATATCCATGATAAGGTGCGTATAAGGATAGAATACGGCTAATGCCCAACACACACCGAAAATGTTGAACATAAAGTGTGAGAATGCGGCTCTTTTTGCCGATAGATTGGCAGGAATGGCAGCAATGTTGGCCGTAATAGTTGTACCTATATTCTCACCTAATATCATTGCTGCTGCAAGATCATAAGGAATCCAACCCTGACTACACATAACAAGAGTAATCGCCATAGTTGCAGAAGACGATTGTACTATGATAGTAAGGATTGTTCCTATCGCAAGGAATAGTAATACTGACCCGTATCCCCACTGCGTGTAATTACGCAGGAATTCCAGTATTTCGGGGTGGTCTTGTACATTAGGGACAGAGTCTTTGAGAAATCCAATCCCCATAAACAGAAGAGCAAATCCGAGTATAAGTTCTCCGATATATCTTCGATTGGCGTGTTTGGAGAACAGCAGCGGTACACAAAAGGCGATGATAGGTACTGCGAGTGTGGATATATCAACTTTGAATCCTAATAGCGCAATAATCCATGCCGTAGCCGTAGTACCGATATTGGCACCCATAATAACGCTGAATGCTTGTGATAGGTTCAGTAGTCCGGCGTTCACAAAACTAACGACCATTACAGTTGTTGCTGACGAACTCTGAATAAGTGATGTAACAAGTACACCGGATAGAATTCCAACGAATTTGTTTTTGGTAACCGCAGCAAGTACTGTACGCATTTTATGCCCGGCTACTTTTTGTAGCGCCTCACTCATCAGTTTCATGCCATAAAGGAAGATTCCGAGAGAACCGATGAGGGTCAACAGATCTAATAGACCATACTTCATAATGTAAATAATTTAGTTAGTATAAAAAAGAACGCTTATAGGAGCATTACCTATAAGCGTTATGTATGTAGTAAGTATGTCGTTGTGTTATCATGGTTGGCAGATTGACAAAATAAAACAGAGTAAGTGCGATCGGTAAACCGCAACCTACTCTGTAAGAGTGCACCTTTACATGGGTGAAAAGGTCTATAGTTTTTAATATGAGCCATCAATAGAGGCGAATTATGCAGTCTAAATAGCGGCACAAAGGTATGAAATGTTTTTCATTGTTGCAATAGGGTAGGGGAAAAAAGAACAGGTTATTGAGTTGATAAGTTTAATTGACAGACAAGAGGCTGGTAAACAAGTAAGAATTAATATGCAGATGGGCTATTAACAATGAATGAGCAATGTGTGGGAGTTATGGGTTTCATAGGACGAATAGGGCAAAGGGGAGGAATACCTATGCCTTTATGCACTGTGTTTATGGGGTTTAGGCGTTGTTTAGTTGGTTGAAAGGGTTAATTGGGTCAAACGGGAACACATAGTTTGTTCGGCGAAGGGGAGTCAGAAGCCCTTCCACGCTATGGCTCTACAGCGGGCAATGAACATACAATTAACAAGTAACAATTAACAAGTAACATGCGAAGATAATATGAGAGCCATAGCACGATGTTCTTCATTTCTTTTGCATGAACAAAAGAAACGAAGCAAAGAAAATTCATC
>CAVEFV010000013.1:0-37587 GCA_963615025.1 Firmicutes bacterium CAG:95
CTACAGCGGGCAATAAACATACAATTAACAAGTAACAATTAACAATTAACATGCGAAGATAATATGTGAGTCATAGCACGCTATGGCTCTACAGCAGGCATGGAATTAACAAGTAAGAATTAACAATTAATAGTTAGGGGAGCGAATAACCGTTAATCATTAATGTGTGCGGATGGAGTGTGGGTGGAAAGGGTTACTATTTGCAATGCAGCGTTGATGCCATCGAGTGCGGAGGAGGTTATACCCCCGGCGTATCCTGCTCCCTCGCCGCAAGGGTAGAGGTTCTGCACTTCGATGTGCTGACGAGTAAGAGGATTGCGAGGAATACGGACTGCACTACTTGAGCGGGACTCTACTCCGAGAATGACGGCATCATTGGTCAAGTATCCTCTGTAGTGCGTATTAAAGTGGATGAAGCCTTGTTGCAGGCGTGTGGTTATGAATGGGGGTAGCCATTGGTCGATTCGGGAAGGTACAACTCCCGGTAGATATGAGCAAGCCGGTAGTGTGCGAGAGGGTCGCCCTTCGACGAAGTCTTTGAGTCGCTGTGCAGGTGCTTTGGAGGGTGGTTCTCCGTTCATATAAGCGAGATGCTCGATGTTTTGTTGGAGGGACAGTCCCCGTAGTTCGGCGGGGGCTTGAGGGTCGATAAAAGCATTCATTGAGTCAAGGTCTTCCGGTCGTATTTCGACGACAATTCCTGCGTTGGCATAGGGAGAATTGCGCTTGCTGGAAGACATTCCGTTTACGACACAATGCCCGGTTCCTGTTCCTGCCGATACTATATGTCCGCCCGGACACATACAGAAGGAGTAAACTCCTCTGTTTTGGACTTGTGTGACCAAGCCATAAGATGCGGCGGGGAGATATTCGCCTCGTGTCTGTTGGTGGTACATGAGTTGGTCGATGAGTGTCTGCGGATGCTCGACCCTTACTCCGAGTGCAAATCCTTTCGGCTCCAAGCGTACTCCCTGCTTGTGGAGCATGAGGTAGGTGTCGTGTGCAGAGTGTCCTATAGCGAGGATGACGGCATCGGCGTTCCATTGTGTGCCATCGTCGGAGCGAACGCCATAGATGCGGCGTTGGTGGTCGGAGGATTGAATCAGGAGTTCTGTTACTTTGGTTTGGAAATGGAATTCTCCGCCATGTTGTAGGATTGTTGTCCGCATATTCTTTATGATACGCGGCAAGATGTCGGTTCCGATGTGCGGGTGCGCTTCGTACAAGACCGTGTCGTCTGCGCCGAAAGTATGGAAGATTTCCATAACACGCTGCATATTTCCACGCTTTTTGCTACGGGAGAAGAGTTTTCCATCGGAGAAAGTCCCTGCTCCACCCTCCCCGAAACAATAGTTGGACTCAGGATTGAGTCCTTGATTCCGATTGAGCAAGGCTATATCGACTTTGCGTTGCGAGACCTCTTTTCCCCGTTCGAGGATGATAGGTTTAATGCCGTTCTCCAATAGTGTGAGTGCAGCAAACAGCCCTGCCGGTCCTCCGCCGATGATAAGGACTTGGTGCGTGGCATGATGTACATCCTGATATTGCGGCTTTGGGTAAGGCGGGAGTTGTTTTTCCGATTCAGAGAAGAAAGGTTGGACGGTAAGCAGTACTTTGAGTTGGCGTTGTCGGGCATCGATACTTTGTTTGATGATCCGATAGCCGCATAAAGAGCGTAAAGGCACTCGCAATTGAATTGCCAATGCCTTTAAGATTGATTCGTGATGTGCAGCCTCTACCGGTGAGAGGGTCAACTGAATGTTGTCCATTCTTATGCTTTTGCCGCCTTATCTTTTTTCTCTTTGACAGCCTTCATTATTTTGTCCTCTATCTCTGCTGCGAGTTGCGGATTATCTTTGAGGACATTTTTAACAGCATCGCGTCCTTGTGCGAGTTTGGTATCTCCGTAACTGAACCATGAACCGCTTTTCTTAATGATGTCGTACTCTACACCGAGATCGACGATTTCTCCGACTTTGGATATACCTTCGCCGAACATAATGTCGAACTCCGCTTTTCTGAAAGGCGGGGCTACTTTGTTCTTTATGACTTTGACGCGGGTCTGATTACCGATGACCTCATCTCCATCTTTTATCTGCGACACACGGCGTATATCTAACCGCACCGAGGCATAGAACTTCAAGGCATTTCCTCCGGTGGTGGTTTCAGGATTCCCGAACATTACACCGATTTTCTCTCGAAGTTGGTTAATGAAAATACAGCAAGTGTTTGTTTTGTTGATGGTTGCAGCAAGTTTGCGCAATGCTTGCGACATAAGTCTTGCTTGTAGTCCGACTTTATTATCTCCCATGTCCCCTTCCAATTCGGCTTTCGGTGTAAGGGCTGCGACAGAGTCGATGACTATTAGATCAATGGCGCTGGAACGGATGAGTTCGTCTGCCACTTCGAGTGCCTGTTCTCCGGAGTCGGGTTGTGAGATGAGCAAGTTATCAATGTCCACGCCGAGTTTTTCGGCGTAGAAACGATCGAAGGCGTGTTCTGCATCGATGATGGCTGCTATACCTCCGAGTTTCTGTACTTCGGCTATTGCATGTATTGCGAGTGTGGTTTTACCAGAGGATTCGGGTCCATAGATTTCGATTACCCTACCTCTTGGGTATCCTCCGACTCCCAATGCAAGATTCAAGCCTACAGAACCAGTTGAGATTACAGGTATGTCCTCTATTTTATCGTCGCCGAGTTTCATAATAGTGCCTTTTCCATAGTCTTTCTCTATTTTCGCCATTGCGAGTTGGAGGGCTTTGAGTTTATCGGCCGATGGGTGTGCTTTTTCTTCTGCCATAATGTTATACGATGATTAATGGTTAATACTTGTTTGGTATGCAGGATGTGAGAAATGCGTTGTTTTATTCCGTCTGCGCTGCTCTATCTTACAGATAGTCAAACGGTTTGCAGTTTATTGCATTCTCTGTTCCGCTCTGTACAAAGATACATTTATTTTAGTGTGGTTGCAAGTGTTCGGTCGTTTTTTTCTATATTTTTGGTGGTGTGGCTGTGGAAGGGCGTCGGCAGTTACCAGAATTTATTGGCTTTGGGATTGTATTGGAAGCCGGCAAGAGCGAGTTTGCGTATCAGTTCGTCTTTGTCGAGATGCATGTCGTCGCACAGTTCGTCGAGCGATGCATAGTGGTTTCGCAGTTTCATGTTGATGAAACTGAAAAGGATGTTCGGGTCTTGGGGTAAGGATTGGTTGTTCATGGTGATTGTGTGTTAATTGGTTTATAATGAGTTTATTGGTTGTTGTTTTTTGCGTCTTCGGTGAGTTGGCGAAGAATCATCGTACGAACGAAGAGGTGCAGATTGGTGAATGTTCGTTGTTTGCCGGAGCGAGCGTTTCCGCTGTAGGCAGGTTCGGGGCTTTTGAGTTGTTTGTTGAATCGTTCTTCCCAGTAGGCTCGTTTTTCGGGGTCTTGGAGTTGCTCCTTGGTTTGGAGACATGCCTGCCGAAAACGGTCGATTGCTGCTTGTTCGGCAGGAGTAGTCGGGCATACTTTTCGGTCTCGGGGTTTTTGTACGATGTACGCCTCAAGTGGTCCTTTGTAAGCCGCAGTGCCTTTGGGAAGGCGATAGTTTTTTTGCCGATAGATGACTTGTGCGTTCTTGCTGAGCCGTCCGTGCAAGGTGCTAAACGGTCCTTCTAAGAGTATTTCCGCCATAGTTGGTAAATTTTAGTATAGGTTATTGGTTATTAGTTAGTTGTTCTTTGTTCGTCTATTCTGTTTGAGAGGTTGATGTATTGGTGTCGGTTCGTTCATCTCAAGTCTTTGATTCGGTAATCACCCAATAATCACCCAATAATCACCCAAGAATCACCCAAGAATCACCCAAACAGGTATGCTACCGTATATAGACATGTACAAGAATTGTGCCAATGAGATAGCGTAGGAGGAAAGAATTATGGAGGGAAGTGTGAGGCAGGGACATAATAAAACGAGGCTGCCTAATGTGTTGATAGACAGCCTCGCCCTTGCAAAATTATGGAAAACTATTCTACACCATCAGTGCGGCTACAAGAGCCAAGATGGCATAGAATTCGGGAAGTGCAGCATAAATCATGGTGTTGGCTTGCACATCGTAGCCTGCAGCGATGCCGGCGATACCGTTGGCGCAGACTTGCCCTTGACGGATACCAGAGAGCATGCAGACGAGTCCTACCGCCAATCCTATACCGAAATAGAGAGGACCGTTGGCAGCGATAACATCCAAGCCTTTGCCCAACCACATGAACCACGCGACGAAGCCGTAGAGACCTTGCGTAGCAGGAATGGCGGATAGAATCATGTAACTGCTTGATTTGTCTTTGTTCTTCTTGAGGGCACCCTCCGCAGCATTACCCGCGATGGTTGTTCCGTAGGAAGAGCCAATACCGGCAAGGGCTAACATGAGTCCCCAGCCAAGATAACCTAAAATTTCATTCATAATCGTTTGTTTTAAGTATTTATTATTTCTTTATTCAGTTTATTTATCACGGAAAGGCTGATAGAGCGTACCTTTGCCCTCGTAGCCACAGTTCTTGAAGTACTCCACAAAACTCAGACGCAGCGGGTGAACGAAAGCACCCAAGGAGGAGAGGGCGAGGTTGAGTACATGTCCTAAAACGAGGATGAGTACGCATCCTATCCATCCTGCGACGGAAGGTCCATCGCCTATGAGAGAAGTGGCTAAGTTGTTGAAAGCCGCACCAAGCATACCTCCTGCGAGTCCGAGAGCGTAGAGGCGGATGTAAGACAAGACATCGCCGAGCAGTCCGGTTACCATACCGTAGGTGTCCCATAGTCCCGCGCCGATATTAATCAATGGGTTGCGACCGGGCGTATTGAAGATAAAGATGCCCAATGCCGATATTGCACCGACGATAATGAACGCCCATTCGGCTGCTTCGGCGGAGAAGAGGTGGGTGAGCATCAGGATACCGATGATGATACTACCGACGATAAGCAACAACCAGCCCCATGTAGATACCGTCTCCTTGAAGCCAAAGCGTTTGGTATAACAGAGGGCTTTGACGGTCATCGCCAGACAAATATGGAAAACGCCAATACATAGTGCCATTATCATCTGGATGTCGTAAGAGGTGCCGAGAATCTGCACATTGCCTTTAATCATGATGTCCTTCAGGCATTGCGGTACCCATGTGGCAGCGTACAGGTCGATACCGAAGAAGGTGCCGAGAAAGAAGCCGACGACAGCGGTGCCAACGCCTAAGGCAGTGATGGTGGGTCCCAGCCCTTTGAACATATCTATCTTAAGAATGTCTTTGGAGATAAGTATGCCGATGATAATCAACAGCACACCATAGCCGGCGTCGCCCATACAGAGCGCGAAGAACAACAGGAAGAATGGTGCCAGTATTGGTGTCGGATCGAACTCGCCATACGAAGGCCAACCGTACATACCCGTCAGCCCCTCAAAGAGGCGAGCAAACCAATTGTTATGCAGTTTGATAGGTGTGTTGTCCTCCTCGGTAGGATCTTCGGCTTGGTAGTACACGCATTGCTTCTCGAGCAGGTCGTCCAATGCCACCGTCTTATCGAGCGGACAGAAGCCTTCCAATAGTTTCAGGCTGCCCTCTGCAATCGTGTCCGTATTGAGCGTAACACGCTGCCAATCAATCTGCTGCAGTGTCGTTTGCAGTTGCTCCTTGAGCGCAGGGATATTCTCTTTTGCCCATAGTTCGATGCGGGCGTTCTGCGCTACGAGCAAGCCGTTCAAACCCTCGACATCCTTTTGCAGGTCGGCAGCGGATTTCTCGTTGAGCGTCTGCTCTTGACAGTTGTCGGGCAGTTCTGCCGCAGGCATATTTACCCCCGACACCTGTACGAAATAGACAGTAGATCCGATGGTTGCGACCTCTATCCCCCACTCCGGCTGAAAATGCTTCTTGGAGCAGGTGAAGTAACGCAATGTATATCCCGCTTCACGGAGTTGTTGCAGCCGCTCGGCCGAGAAACTGCCCCATGCCTGCATACGCTCTGCCTCTTTCTTGGTAGTGGCGATACGCTGTTCGATATTCGTTCGTTCCTGCAAGAGTTGGTCAGGTGCACCGTTGGCGATGGTCTTACGCAACAAGTCCGCCCGCTGCAAGAGTTCCTGCAGTTTGGGGTCTTCGGCTTGCCCTTCGCCTTTCTCGGTGATATGCACCACGCCGAGTGTGCGCAGTTGCTCCAGGAACGCCTCGTAGTCGCGGTGGAACACCAAGAAGGTGTATTTCTTCATTTTGCTTATCATACCTCCTCCTTTCTCGTTTCCTCCGCACGGGCTTCTGCTTCCCGTTTGGCTTTTACGATTTTCTGACTCGATTTCGAGAGGTTCTCCTCGTCCTCCATGAAGCGTTTTATCTTACGGATAGCGTCCTCATAGCCGGGGATTTGCACTTTCTCGAAAAGATTGACTTTCTGCGTGGTTTTCTTGCGGGCATAGTCGAGCAAATCCACCTTGCGGCGTACAAACTCCTGACGGATACCCACATCAGCAATGGCTTTGAGTTGCTCAAAACCATCGGCGAACCACTTGGGGCTGGAGAACAGGCTGAACTCCTTGGTAGAATAGACCACCTCGTCCAAGACAGGTATGCGGACACCGGCAATTTTCTTAACCGACATGCGCACATCGTCCACATGGATGAGACTCGTATCAAACTCGCCCCAGAGCGCAAGCATCTGGTCGTAGTCCTTGATACGGCGGTCAACCTCCTCGTCAAGTTCCGCAATCTCTTTCTTCGCTTTCTTCACCTCGAGCCGCAATGCGGACTCTTTGTTTTGAAGTGTAGGCAGAGTGCGTTGCCGCATCTTGAGGTTTTTCTCCAACCCTTGCAAAGATGTTTTATTATATTGAAACTGAATTGCCATATTGCATTATGTATTTTCGCTTCGCGTATGTTCGCTTTGCGAAATTACTTCACCCAGTATTTGTCAACAAGCGCTTGCTTGATGTTTACCTCCTCGGGCTTGAAGTATTTTGCAAAGAGTTGCCATGCCACATCCAACATCTGCGTGGTGTTGATATTGACATCGATTGCCAAAATCTCACGCGAATAGTCTTTGGCGAATGCCAAGCAACGCTCGTCGTAGTCGGTAAGGTCGAAACCGTTCTCCTTTTTGGTCTTCGCATTCGCGGCATCGGCATACAAGCGAACAGCGGCATTCATTACCTGCGGGTGGTCTTCGCGAGTTTTCTTGCCCGCCACCAACTGTTTCAGACGCGATAGCGAACGGAACGGGTCAACAATAACTTTACCAATATCGGAATCACGACGCAGGTACAACTGACCCTCCGTAATATATCCTGTGTTGTCCGGAATAGCGTGCGTGATGTCGCCGCCAGACAATGTCGTAACGGCAATAATGGTAATAGAGCCACCGCCTGCCTCCTCGGGGAACTGAACGGCTTTCTCGTAAATCTTTGCCAAGTCGGAATAGAGCGAACCCGGCATAGAATCCTTCGACGGAATCTGGTCCATACGGTTGCTGACGATAGCCAATGCATCAGCATAAAGGGTCATATCCGTCAACAGCACCAGCACTTTCTCGTGCTTCTGCACGGCAAAATACTCGGCTGCCGTCAGTGCCATATCGGGAATAAGCAGACGCTCTACAGGCGGGTTCTCGGTCGTGTTCACAAAAGACACGATGCGGTCGAGCACACCCGCATTGGAGAATACATTCTTGAAATACAAGTAATCATCGTTGGTCAGACCCATACCGCCCAAGATAATCTTGTCTGCCTCGGCACGCAATGCCACATTTGCCATTACCTGGTTGTACGGCTGGTCCGGGTCGGCAAAGAAAGGAATCTTCTGTCCAGACACCAAGGTATTGTTCAGGTCAATACCCGCAATACCCGTAGCAATCAACTCCGACGGCTGCTTACGACGCACGGGGTTCACACTCGGTCCGCCAATCTCTACCTCTTCGCCCTCGACAGCAGGTCCGCCGTCGATAGGCTCGCCGTAGGCGTTAAAGAAACGCCCTGCCAACTGGTCGCTCACACGCAACGATGGTGCCTTGCCGAGGAACACTACTTCGGCGTTGGTAGGGATACCTTCGGTACCTTGGAACACCTGTAGCGTTACCTCGTCGCCCATAATTTTAACGACCTGAGCCAACTTGCCGTTAACGGTAGCGAGTTCATCGTTACCCACCCCATCGGCTTTCAGCGAACAAGTCGCTTTGGTAATCGCCGTAATCTGGGTGTAAATCTTTTGAAATGCTTTTGCCATATATTTGCTATTCTATTAATTTCTTTTTATCACAAACAATATATCGGATTTAGCGGAATATTTGTTTCCTTTATATTCAAAATTGATTGTTTTTAACTTCCTCGCATCAAAATTTTCAACATATTGAGTTATTGCAGGATGTAGTCTTTCAAAATCGCGTTTCAGTTTCCACGAGTCATCCAAATTATGAGAATCAATTAGAACCATAAATAGTCTATTCTCTGCACTGAAACGCATTTCTCCTTGATGTTCATAGAGCCATGTCATCAACAATTCCGGTTTTAGAGCGACCTCAACAATTAGTTGAGTTCGTTGCTGTTCAAAATCACTCAAAATTGTCTTACATTCTTCCCTATCACTGCTACGAAGTTTTTCTATTATCTCATATTCTATTTGTTTCTCTTTCGCAGTCTTATCGTACGCTATTCCTAATGTACGAGCTGCATTTTTCAAAAAAGTCAGTTCTGCAGGCATTCCCATTGCCTTACGACGTTCTTTTTGATACTCCATTGGTAAATAGGTTACTTTCAAGTCTAATGGCACATCTTGGATAAAGAAATCCACATTTTGAATTTGTCCTATAGCAGGAAACACATAGTCCCGTTGAGACTTGAATATATGTTCTATTAAGATAGAAGACCAATGATTATACCAACTATTCACCAAATAGTTCTGTACTATTATTGGTATCTCGCTCTTACATTTGGAGACCAACTTATCATACGAGTTCAAATCTTTGACATAGTGCTTTACCAAATATTTATCTAATGCATTAGCATTATCTCCACCCCACTCAAAATGTTGAACTTTGTACAATTGAGAGATTAATTTGTTGGCATTCAATTTTTTGAGTGACTTTTCATTTTCATCTATGATAAAAGAATCTAGCTGTTGCTCAAAATAGATATCAGACAAAACTACTTCATACAACTCCTTAAATTTATCCTTAGCCAAAGTCGATTCCAATGAAATCTTATACTTTTTACAGAATGCCTTCAATAAATCGGATCGCATAATAGACTTCACTTTCAACCACAATATACCATTGCGATTGTCAATAAATTCTATTAATTGTTTATTTTGATGCAGGCGTTGCCACTTTTCGAATTCTTTCATTACAAAGTTCATTTAGGATTACACACTAATAAAATCTCGCTACTTCCTGCGACACTACCTTTGCCACCTCGTTTATTGCGATATTCTTTTTTGTGAATAGATACATTGCGATATTTTGAGATCATATCTACCAATATATCTATCTCCGGATAACTACGGTCATTGTAACTTAACAGCCAATATGGGATATTAACTGCTCTTTGGAATAGAATGTCAAAGGATTGCAGTATTTCCGATTTTTTTTCAAAGCCACTATACCGACGTGGTTCATAACGTTTTACGCCATTCACAAATGTTTTATCTTTCCAGTACATTGTGTAGGTTTCTAACAGATGATAAAAGCCTTGGTAGTCAGAGTGGCTATCGCAATAAGGCGGGTCAAAATACACTAAATCTACATCATTTAAGGTTGGCAATAAGTCTATAATGTTTGCATTGAAACTTTTGTTATCTTGATGATTATCAAATATAGCAGCATTATAATCTTGCAACAACTCCATAAATATACCTTTAATAGGTCGTACAAGACTTCTATTCCTTTTCACCCGCTCAGGATCTGCTGCATAGTCTAATGCTTTAGTATGTGCAAAATGTCCCATAGTCACCTTTCGTGTTAGACTACGGTTCATTATCGTCAATGCCAATGCCTGTTTATAGATATTATCAAGACGAGAAACATTAGACCTGAATGCATCTATAAATACCGATTCTGCTTGCTCAAAGAACACATTTGTAAACAAAGTCTCGCATAAATGATATTTCTCAGGATTCGCATTTGGAGCAAACAAGATATTTAAGTCCTCATTATCTAAAATATAACACTTATTCTCTATTAGCGACAGACCTATCTGATGGTTAAACGCGAGGAAGTCATTGGTATAAGTCTTTAATCCCAATTGCTTAAACATATAAGCGATGGATTGTGAACCACCAAACGCATCTAGAACCGTTTGCACACCATTAGGGATAAATTGTCTTATCCAACAACGATGTACAAACTTTGCTCCTAAATACTGCGGTTTAGGGAACATATAATCGAAATATTTACCTTCCTTAAATAACATTTAGCATTTCCTACAAATACTTTCTATTCGTTATCCTTTTATCTGTTTTTCAGCCAATAATTCGTTTAGTTTCTTTTGGTAGTCCTCAAACTCTGCAGAGTGGAACTCGCTGTAGTTCATCTGCTTGCAGATGTTGATTACTCTCTTGAAGTATTCACTCACCTCCAAGAAGTTTTGGAAGTCATAGTCATGTTTGCAGATGTCCATCACCAAGTTAAGCATATACTGTTGCCGCTCCAACGGGCAGACAGCATCAATCTTATCGAATGCGTCTTGCTGCAGGATAACAAAATCTATCACTTCCGATTTCCAGAACTCCTCGTGATAGTCAACAGGCACACCATCATCACCCAAGATGTTAATCTGCTCCTGAATCTCCTTACCACGCTGCAGGTAAGTCTTCATATCGTTCACTTTACCGAGCCACTGGTCGTCAATCATGTTCGATATATACTCCTCGAACTCAGGGTACCCTATATATTTGGAATAGGAGTCAATGGGGTTGATAGCGGGATAGCGTTTACGGTCTGCACGAACCTGCTCAAGCGCATAGAAACAACGCGCCACTTTCTTCGTACCCTCCGTAACCGGCTCTTTCAGGTTACCACCCGCAGGCGACACCGTACCGAGGAAAGTAACCGAACCCGTCTTGCCATTGTTCAGATACACATAGCCGGCACGCGCATAGAAAGCACCGATGATAGCAGACAAGTCCATAGGGAAAGCGTCCTGACCGGGCAACTCCTCCAGACGGTTAGACATCTCACGCAACGCCTGTGCCCAACGGCTCGTAGAGTCTGCCATCAGCAGCACACGAAGCCCCATCGAGCGATAGTACTCGGCAATAGTCATTGAGGTATACACTGACGCCTCACGCGACGCGACAGGCATATTCGAGGTATTGGCGATAATAATCGTACGCTCCATCAGTTTGCGCCCTGTGTGCGGGTCTTCCAACTCAGGGAACTCCGTAAAGGTCTCCACTACCTCGTTGGCACGCTCACCACAGGCGGCTATAATCACAATGTCTGCCTCTGCCTGCTTGGAAATAGCGTGCTGAAGTACCGTCTTACCCGTACCGAAAGGACCGGGAATAAAGCCCGTACCGCCCTCGCAGATTGGGTTCGCCGTATCGATGGTGCGCACACCAGTCTCCAAGAGTTTGAAGGGACGCGGCTTGCTCTTGTAGGCGAGAATAGCCTTCTTCACCGGCCACTTCTGCACCATCGTCACCTCGTGGTCATTGCCCTCCGCATCAGTCAGCACGGCAATGGTGTCAAGTATCTTGTATTCTCCCGCGGATACAATACTCTTTATCGTGTATGTCCCCTCGAAGGCAAACGGAACCATAATCTTGTGCGGCTGGTGGTTCTCGTCCACCTCACCGAGCCAAGCGGCAGCCTCTACTTTGTCGCCCACTTTTGCCAACGGTTTGAACTGCCAGAGTTTCTCCTTATCGAGCGGGAAATTGTACTCACCACGCTTGAGGAAGACACCCGTCAGTTTGTCGAGGTCGTTCTGCAAGCCGTCGTAGTTACGGCTGAGCAGTCCGGGACCTAATGTTACCTCAAGCATATGTCCTGTGAACTCTACGGGATTACCCACTTTCAGCCCGCGGGTACTCTCAAAGACTTGTGCATAGACATTTGCGCCTACGACTTTGATGATCTCTGCCATCAGTCGGGAAGTCCCGATCGTGATATAGCAGATTTCGTTTTGTGCGACAGGTCCATCTACCTCAATGCTCACGAGGTTAGCGATGATACCTTTTAC
This sequence comes from Firmicutes bacterium CAG:95, assembly GCA_963615025.1. GTDB lineage: Bacteria > Bacteroidota > Bacteroidia > Bacteroidales > Paludibacteraceae > Colicola. The sequence goes on from CAVEFV010000013.1 coordinate 12,193, forward strand.
TTTTCCTGTTGTCATATTGTTTGTTGTATTTTTCGTATTATGTTTATAGAAAGGAATTACATTGTCGTGTTATTTGAGCCTTGCAGTTCATTGGTCGCGCCCCCTGGGGGGGCTTTGGCTCTGTGCAATTAAAAATTAAAAATTACACATTACAAATTACACATTGTCCAATTTTATTCCTTTTTTCATGTCAGCGACAAGGTCGCGGAACACTTTCTCGCCTTGCTCCACGGTCAGCGCCTCCCAGCGATTGAGCATCTCGGTCTGCAGGTAGTACGCCAAGACATTCTCTATCGAGAAGTCCACGAAGCGGGTAGCATTGTCTAACCATCGGAAACGCAGTGCGTCCATACGCTTCTCGCGTTCCATGAGGTTGTCAATATCCACGAGCGACATAATATCCTGCACATCGTCCATAACGGCAGCGATACCGAAATCCTTTTGCGGCAGGTTCTTACGGAGTATGGTTGCCACCTCACCTTTTCCGACAATCATCTTGCGGACATCAAACCCATGTTTGCGACAGATAACCGCCACCAAGACATTATTCATATCCTGGTTGTAGGCGAACCACGCGTGTACAAATTTGTTCTTGCAGTTCAGCCCGTATTCATACAACAACTGCGTACGAAGGTCTGCCTCAGAGAGGTTCTGTTTGGCATCTTCCCACCACGAAGGTTGCCCGATAATGGTATCCTCGTAGTGCGCCAAGAGTTCCGTAATCTCCTCAGCATCGCTGGTCTTACGCAGCAGAGCAAGCAGTTGCTTGTCCTTGTCGGATAGCGTCTCATCAAGCATTTGCAAGAGAACCTCCGTCTTGATGGGTGCTTTCGCTCCGGCTTTGAGTTCGGGCAAACTGGCTAATAAACATTCATATCCCATAGCAATGGATTCTATAGGTGTTATTGCGATTAGAACAGTAGTTCAATCAGTTGCGGACGAAGAAACTCCTTGAAGTACTCCACAAACTCTTTGTCACCGAAGTTCAACTTATATCCACCCTTCTCAGGAACGATAGCAAAGTCGGTCTTGATACCCTTTACCTCCTGAATCTTCACACCCTTGTTCAACAGTTCTTTGGCGTTGGCAGCGAAGTACTTCTTCAGTGCCTCGGCGTCCTTTGCCTCAATCGTTACCGCGCCCGACTGCACCATTTCGGCAGCCAACTTGGCGATTATCCCTTGCATAAACTTCGGGTCAGCCGTAGCCGCCTGTACGCTGTCGCTTGCTACCTTGTCGGTAAGCAGGTTGGCAACCTCTGTCTTGAGTGCATTGACGCTCTGCTCTGCGAACAATCGGAGTTCGGCACGGGTGTTCTTGTCAAGTTCCTGTGCTTTCTGCTCTGCAGCAGCCACCTTGCCGGCAGCCTCTTTCTCGGCAGCAGCGATTATCTCGGCAGCCTTGGCATTGGCAGTGTCAATAATCTGCTGCGCTTCGGCATTTCCTTTCTCCACGCCTTCTGCGTAGATCTTGTCGGTTAATTCTTGTAGTTTCATATCGGATGTTCTATTTATATTCTATATGTTTATGATTTATGAGAAATCCTATTTTTTCGAATGGCAAAGGTACAAAGTTTATACCAAATAGACAAGCCTTATTGTTATGAAAAACAGTTTGTCTTTATAGTCCATTTTTGTGGTAAAAAAGTCCAAAAGAATGCTGTAAATCCTTTTAGTAATGTCCTATATTTTAGGATTGAATGAAAATAGTAACACCTCTAATACAGCGTTAAGAAAAGGATAATTGGATTTTATGAAAGGGATGAATTTGTGTTATTGTTGCATATCGACTAATTTGCGATAGTAACCACCAGCCTTATACAACTCGTCGTGCTTGCCTCGTTCGACAATCTCACCTTCGTGCAGTACGCATATCAGATCGGCTTTTCGAATAGTGGACAAGCGATGTGCAACCACGATAGTAGTACGGTTTTGCATTAGACGATCGAGGGCATCTTGTACTAAATGTTCAGATTCTGTATCCAATGCAGATGTGGCTTCGTCTAAGATGAGTATCTGTGGATTCTTGAGGATGGCTCTTGCGATTGATATTCGTTGCCGCTGTCCGCCAGATAGACGCGAGCCTCTATCTCCGATGCAAGTTTGATAACCATCGGGAGTTGCCATAATGAAGTCGTGTGCGTTGGCTATTTTAGCGGCTCTTTCGACTTCTTCGATCGTTGCAGAATCTACGCCGAAAGTTATGTTATTGTAGAAGGTATCGTTGAAGAGAATTGCTTCTTGGTTGACATTACCCATTATGCTCCTTAAATCAAAAGTGTTCAATTCTCGCACATCCATTCCATTGACCAATATCTGTCCTTCGTTTACATCATAGAATCTAGGTAAGAGATCAACCATTGTGGTTTTACCTGAACCCGATTGACCTACTAAAGCAATAGTTTGATTCCTGCGTATCGGTAGATTGATATGTTTTAGTACCACACGACCATCTCCGTAGGAGAAAGATACATCTTTGTATTCAATAAAGATTTCGCTTTGGGGTATATTGGGCAGGGCTTTAGGGTTTTGTGGTTCCTTGATAGAGGATTCTGTATTCAGTATTCGATCTATGCGCTCTAATGAAGCCATTCCCTTTCGAATGGAATAGGCAGCTTTACTGAGGTCCTTAGCAGGATTGATGATAGAATAGAAGATGACGAGATAATAGATAAACTCTGGTGCTGTGATGCTTGAATGATTCGAGAGGATAAGTCCTCCGCCATACCATAGTAGAATGGCTATCATCATTGTACCCAAGGCTTCACTTACCGGGTGAGCAAGAGCGTATTTGCGATGTATGCGGTTAAAAGTGGAACGAGTTGCGTTATTTAGTTTGTCGAACCGATTAATTAACTTCTTTTCTGCATTGAAGGCTTTTACTACACGCAACCCACCTAATGTCTCTTCGATTTGATTGAGTAACTCTCCTGTTTGTTCTTGTCCTTTTGTGGAACGCTTTTTTAGGTTCTTGCCTACTTGACCGATTGCCCAACCCATTGTTGGTAATAACAGTAGGACGAACAGAGTTAGTTGCCACGATAAGAAAAATAGCGTCAGAAGATAGATTAATATCATGATAGGGTCTTTGAATATCATATCCAATGACGCCATAATACTGTTCTCAACTTCTTGTACATCGTTGGTCATACGCGACATAATATCTCCCCGTCTTTCTTCGGTGAAGAAGCCTATAGGCAGGGAGATGACTTTCTCGAAGAGTTGTTGTCGGAGGTCGCGTAGTACTCCTGTTCGGATAGGAATCATGTAGAATGCTGCGAGGTAGGCACAACCACATTTCAATGCAGTCATCACGACCAAGAATAGCCCCAGCAAGAACAACACCCAACCTGTTCCTGATGTTTCTATTTGTACTTGCAGGAAATAGAATACATTGTTCTTCAGTGCTTCGGCTATCTGCCCTATATCCATTGCGTTGTGTAATGCAATATACTGCAGATTGCTCTCGGTGATACCAAAGAGGATCTGAAGGACAGGGATAATGGCTGCAAAACTGAACAGGCTAAGGACGGTGCTTAAGAGATTAAACAGGATATTTAGAAAGACCTTGCCTTTATAGGGCGGGATAAATCGGTGTATTAGTTTGAACAGATCCATCTATATAGTGCGTTACGATTTCGGAGGACAGTACCTACAGAGCATATTTATTCCTCTGCAACGGGATGATTGCAGAGGAATAGGGAACGGGTTATAATGACTTTATGAGTTCTGTCATTATCAATGTCATTAGCGGTTGTTTTTCATCGCCGATCTCTTGTACTTCCTCGTGGCTTACTTCGACGATTTTACCCGGTACGCCTAAGTCGGTGATGATGGACATACCAAAAACACGCATACCTGCATGGTGCGCAACTATTGTTTCGGGTACGGTGGACATACCTACGGCATCTCCGCCTATTGCGCGAAAATAGACATACTCTGCAGGTGTTTCGAATGTAGGACCTTGCGTGCCTACATATACTCCTTCCATTACACGGATTTTGTGTTCTTTGGCTATCGCTTGAGCCTTACGGATGAGTGCTTTGTCGTAAACTTCGTGCATATCGGGGAATCGGGGACCTAATTCACTATAGTTCTTTCCGCGTAGAGGATGCTCGGGAAACAGATTGATATGGTCATTAATAATCATTAACTCTCCTATTTCGAAGTTAGGGTTCATGCCGCCTGCTGCATTGGATACGAACAATGTATCGATGCCTAACATCTTCATCACGCGAACAGGGAAGGTTACTTGTTGCATATTGTAGCCTTCGTAGTAGTGGAAACGCCCTTGCATAGCCAATACATCTACTCCGCCTAATTTACCGAGTATGAGTTTACCAGAATGCCCTTCTACAGTGGAGATGGGAAAATTAGGTATTGTTTGATACGGGAACTCCTGCCTTTCCGTTATTTGTGTTGCCAAGTTTCCCAATCCTGTTCCTAAGATAATACCTACCTTAGGTTGTGTTTTCATTAAGCCGCGTAGATAATTAGCGGTTTCTGTTATTTTCTGTAACATAACTTATGATTTGGTTATTAAATATATCTTCTCCTTCTGTTATTACCGCTTTCATAGGCACTACGAATACTCTGCCCTTGAAGGCTTCTTGCATTTGGGGCAACAGTTGCAAGCGTACTGCATCCTTTTCGGTAGTTATGACTGCGTCACATCGTTCTTTGTTGTACAGATTCCGTATTTTTTCAATATCTTTTTGGGTATATTGATAGTGATCGGGTAGAGCGTAGGTGGTTATTTCACGATACTGCCCTTTGAGGTAGTCCCAAAGATGTTTTGGATTTGCTATACCGGTCAAGACAACTGGTTTTTTTATGGAAGTATCTGTTATCTCTCCGTATAGCGGTTTGAGTGTACCGTACTGCATTTCTGAAAATATGAGATGTTGATAGGGCGGCATACGAAGAGTGGATACGATTACACGCCTATCGATAGGTCGCATATTGTTCGGACATTTGCTGACGATTACCATATTGGCGCGAAGACTACCGTATTTCTGTTCTCGCAGGCTGCCCCAAGGGAGCAAGTGGTCGTTTACATACAAGTTGTCTGCAGCGGTGAGCAATATATAGTAGCCGCATCGCAGATGCCTATGCTGATAAGCGTCGTCCAATATCACGACTTGCAAGTCTGGATAGAGTGACAACAGTTTACGCACTCCCCTTACTCTGTTCTCGGAAACTGCTACGGGTATGTTAGGGAAATGCAAGTGCATTTGCATAGGTTCGTCACCTATTGTGTTCGCTGTTACATGCTCGTCGGCTAACAGAAAGCCCCTTGTATGACGCTTGTAGCCTCGTGACAGGATAGCCAACCGATAGCCCTTTGAGAGTAACAGATTTACGATATATTCGGTGTGGGGTGTTTTGCCTGTGCCACCTACTGCGAGGTTCCCTACACATATTGTCGGTACACGAACGATCTCGGAATGTAGAATATGCTCGTCATAGAGCAAGTTGCGTATTCCAATGATCAGTCCGTACAGACCGGAAGCAAGTATGCGTAAGATATTCATGCTATTGCTCGTAGTTACTGAACTTTTAACTCATAGGGAAGTCGTGCTTGCAAGTTGGATTGTTTCAATTGGTTTTGCAGTTGTTTTACTTGTTTGAGCAATACATCTTCAGGGGAGGTGCCAGATAGCAGTTCCATCATTTGTGTGAAGGAGTCTTTTGATTTGGGGTATACTACAGTGGAATACTTGCTTATGTCTGCCATTTGTGCTGCGGAATTGACAGCACGCTGCATATCGCCTATATCGTCGATGAGTCCTATCTTCAAGGCTTGTTTTCCGCTCCATACCCGTCCTTCTGCTATTTTCTTTATATCTCCGCTACTCATTCCTCTGCCTTCTGCACAACGGGTTACAAACAATTCGTAGCCCCGATTGATGACGCCCTGCATTAGAACTTTCTCTTCTGGTGTCATTCCCTTTATAAGCATGGATGTATTGCTGTTGCTCAGATGATGAGTTTGTACGCCATCAAAATCGATGCCGATTTTTTTAGTTAACTCTTGTGTACAAGGTACAATACCAAATATGCCTATAGACCCCGTGATGGTGTTTTCTTGGGCGAATATACTATCTGCAACGCAGGATATATAGTATCCGCCAGATGCAGCGTAGCCGCCCATTGATACTATTAACGGTTTTTCCTCTTTGAGTTGGCTGAGTGCGTGCCAAATCTGCTCGCTGGCATAGGCACTGCCGCCCGGAGAATTGACGCGCAATACTACCGCCTTGATATTATCATCGTCGGTTACTTTTCGGAGTGTCTTCAAGAATTGGTCGCGCACTATTCCGTCGGTGCCTGAATCGACGATTTCGCCTTCTGCATATACAATGGCAATTTTATCTTTGATATACTCTTTCTTGCCGGAAGGCAGTTTGGTCATATCTTTGTGGGAAATATACTCGAAATTTTTTGTTCCTGTCAGGTTTCTCAGAATGTTCTTGATGTCGGATTGATAGATAAGGGAATCGACCAACCCGTAAGCAAGCAGGTCGTTTTCGCTGACGAAGAGCATATTCTTTTCGGCGTATTCATCCAACTGTTTCTCAGAGATTGCCCGGCTTTGACTGACGGCGTGTCGTACTTCTTGCCATAGGTCGGCTTGCAACTCCTTCAGTTGTTTGCGGTTTGCTTCACTCATTTCGGTTTGAATGTATGTCTCTACTGCTGACTTGAACTCCCCTACTTTGACTACTTGCATTTCGACTCCGATATTATTGAGCAAGCGTGAGAAATAGGCCAAAGTAGTATATAGTCCGCTCCATTCGAGGTTGCCGTGAGCATTAAGGTACACCTCATCTGCGACAGAGGCAAGGTAGTAGTTGCTTTGTGCATATTGGTCGGCATAGGCGATGATGAATTTGCCAGACTGCTTGAAATCTTCGAGTGCGCTCCGCAGTTCCTGCAAGGAAGCATAGTCGGCTGAGAGTGTACCGCCGTTGAGCAGAATACCATCGATATTTGTATCTTCTTTGGCTTTACGGATGTTGTTTAGCAGATCGCGCAACCCTAATTGTTGGGTTGTGGGTCGTTTGCTCATCTCATTGAGCATATCCATCATAGCATCTTCGTCGACTTTATCGTAGAGCGTTCCATCGAGGTTGATTTTATAGATGCTGTGCGGTTTCAGTACGGGAGTGGTATCTTGGAAGGCTAACATTGCACCGAAGACTCCTGACATGATGATTGAACAAATAAGGGAGAACAATAAGAGACCTACAATGGTCGCAAGGGTGTACTTTAGAAATTGTTTCATACTATTTCGGGAATATATATTTCAGACTACAAAGGTAAGTACAAAGACTGATACCTGCAAACTTAAAGGGGATATATTTTTTATTATCTGTATTTTTGGTTTTCCATAAAGGGTGTGAGTTGAAAAATACCTTACCGCTTATCGGGAATATGCCCGATAAGATATTGTGACGGTGTGTATCAGTCGAGCAAATAACCGAAGTTGTTAGACAGTTGTACCATTCGGTCGTAGTCTTCGGGTGATAAATCTTGGAAGTAGAAATTACGAGGGTCTACCGGTTGGTCGCGCAGCCTTACTTCGTAATGCAGGTGTGGTCCTGTTGATTTTCCTGTGTTCCCTACCAAAGCAATGATGTCGCCTCGTGTAACCTTCTGTCCTACACGGACGAGGGGTTTAGAGAGATGTGCATATAGTGTGGTGTAGTCAAATCCGTGTGATATAATGACTGTGTTGCCGTATCCTTGTTTCCATCCTACAAATATAATCTGCCCATTACCTGTGGCGTATACATCTGTACCTACAGGTGCTGTGAAGTCCATGCCTGCATGGAAGCGGGGAGTATGATATACAGGGTCCATACGGTAGCCGTAACCACTAGCCACGCGAGTGAGATCTTTGTTCAATACAGGTTGTATTGCGGGAAGGTTCTCCATTCGTACCTCACGGGTTTTTGCCAATTCGATGATGTCTTCGTAGGATTTGGTTTGTACATACAATTCCTTTTCTATGAGGTCGGCTTTTCGTGTTATCTCGACAGCAAGTTCGGAGTTGGTCATCTGCATGATGGAATCATAGTAATCAAGTGATTGATTGGCTCCCATTCGTGCAGACAACGGTATAGGTTCGGCTTGGAAAAGTACTCGGTAGAGGTTATCATCGCGCTGCTGAAGATCAGACAAGACTACTTGCATCTGGTCGAGTTGTTTGGAGAGCATAGAATATTGGGTATTGAGTGCATCTCTCTCGCGTGCGACTTGCTTTTCGCGCGGTGATGGAAAGAAAGAAAAGAACAAGAAGAAAAATGCTCCTCCAAACAAGATACCTAACACGATATAGGTCAGTCCCCTTCGAATGACATACCCGACAGTATGGTCGATTCTTTCAATGGTTAGCGTGTCCGGATTCAAGTGGTATTTTTTCTTCATATCGTTATTTCTCAAATGGCTCTACCCTATTGATTGTGTTTCTGTCGGGATAGCAGATTGCAGCATCATGTTATTGGGCAGGAGACAGGATAGATTGTATTTCTAAAATAATTCTTTATTTTTATTCTTGTTTATCAATGTTTGCTATATCGTTGTTTTTATGCTGTTCCCATATTATTTCTATACTCATCCTATATTCTTCCTATATTTGTCCTATATTCTTCCTATATTCATCCTTTGTAACAGGTAGTATTTACAGGGCTTCAGAATAGGTCGTTTTCTCGAAACCGTATCGAAACCGTATTCTTGACGGTCGGTAAATCCATTTATACATTAATGGTTCAGGTTGCGTAGTTTAATAGATTCAAGTATTATGAGACAGCATTTTTATCGCTGCTTGGTCTCATTATGTTGGGTAGTTGTATTGGGGGACATAGTTGCCTGTACCCTTTGTAGCAAAATTTGTACCAAATCAGGGCGTCTGATTGATAGGAGAGTCCTGCGTATTTCATTTTGATATTCAGGTTTATACCAAAAGAAGAATTGCCTTTGTTGTAACTTCTGCTCTTTTGTTCTCGCTACATAGACAGGCTGCATGGTATAGGGGTTGAGTCCTGTATAGTACATTTCGGTAGCGAGGGTCATGGGAGTAGGTGTGAAGTCTTGCACTTGTTCCAAGCGGAAGTGCATCTGCTTGGTTTTTACGGCGAGTGTCGCCATATCCTCGAGGGTACATCCCGGGTGTGAAGAAATGAAATAGGGGATGAGTTGCTGGTTGAGATTATGTTGCTTGTTGATTATATCGAACAAGTCGTTGAAACGCCGAAAGCACTCGAAAGGTGGCTTACGCATAATCTGCAAGACATGGTCGGATGTGTGTTCCGGAGCCACTTTGAGACGACCGGACACATGATTGCATATCAGTTCCTGTGCATACTCGTCGGTCATAAGGTCGAATCGGATACCACTGCCTACAAACGCCTTTTTGATACTGGGAAGGGCGTCTATTGAACGGTAGATGTCGAGCAGAGGAGCGAAGTCGGCATTGAGGTTCTTGCACTGATTGGGTTGCAGGCAAGACGGTCGTTTGCACTTTCGACAGATGTTCAGGTCTTTGCCGTGCATGCCATACATATTCGCCGAAGGTCCTCCCAAGTCGCTTATATACCCCTTGAAATCGGGCATCCGACAGATTTGATTGACCTCGCGGATGATTGACGGCTTGCTTCGAGAGACGACATGTTTGCCTTGGTGAGCGGAAATGGTGCAGAAGGCGCATCCTCCGAAACAGCCACGATGGAGGTTGACAGAGAAACGGATCATCTCATAGGCGGGTATGGTCTTTCCTTTGTACTTGGGATGTGGGAGGCGGGTGTATGGGAGGTCGAAAGAGGCATCCAACTCCTCCGTCGTCATGGTGGGGAAAGGTGGATTGACCACGACATATTGGTCGGCGAACGGCTGAACCAAGCATTGGGAGGTCATCATGTTAGAGTGTTCCTCTATGTGTCGGAAGTTCTCTGCCTGACATCGCTTGTTGCGCAGGCACTGCTCGTGAGAATGGAGCAAGACAGCATCTTGGGGACAGGAAGATGACAGGAATACAGTTTGTGGGATGCAGGTAGGTAGGTTGCTATTCGTTTGAAAGTGCTTGGCAATGGCCTGCATGGGTTTTTCGCCCATACCATAGACAAGCAGGTCTGCTTTGGAATCGACCAAGATACTTGGTTTGAGTGTATCTGACCAGTAATCGTAATGAGTGAGTCGTCGCATGGATGCCTCAATGCCACCGATAACGACAGGAACAGATGGGAAGAGGCGTTTGAGGATGTTGGAATAGGTGATGGTGCAGTAGTCGGGTCGCATTCCAGCCCGAGCGTCGGGTGTATAGGCATCGTCTGAACGGCGTCGGCGATTGGCCGTATAGTGGTTGACCATAGAGTCCATGCTCCCAGCGGAGACGGCAAAGAACAGACGGGGAACCCCTAACTTGGTGAAATCACGGAAGTCGCCATGCCAATCGGGTTGGGGAACGATGGCGACTCGCAGTCCCATGTGTTCGAGTGTTCTCCCTATTACGGCTGCTCCGAAAGAAGGATGGTCGATGTAGGCATCGCCAGAGAACAGGATAACATCGAGATAGTCCCATCCCCGCAGTTCTACTTCTTTCTTGGTTGTCGGGAGAAAATCGGTCAACATAAACTACATATCATTGACAACGAGCATGGTTATTGTCCCCTCCGAAGAGGTGAGGATGATGTTCTGTTTGGAGAGTACCGCCGCCGTGTTGATGACAGAGTTGCCTATCTTATGGCACCACACCACCGAACCATCGTCGGCACTAACGGCATAGACCACGCCATTTTTGGTGCCAAAGATGATTATGTTGTCCTTCTCTATGAGCATCGAAGGATTATGGTCGTAGCCATAGTTGGCATTGGTTTTCCATTTGAGGATGGGTTGGTCGGCAATACGGATAGCCAGGACAGAGTCGTTCATGCAGCGTGAGAAGAGTGTTTGGCTGTCGTGTGACAGTCCTATTGTTTCCCTCACCTGGTGTGCAGCGGTGCGCCATACCACTTCGCCTGTCCGTGCATTGAGAGCCGTAAGATAGCGGTCGGGGGCAGCAATAAAGACTTTACCTTGAGCGGCAACAGGCCATACGGCGGCAGGAGAGAACTTGTCGTTGGTTCGTTGATTGTTCCATTTCCAGAGGAGTTGTCCATCGACTTGGCGCAGAGCATACAGGTTGCAGTCCCATGCACCAAAGTAGATAGCACCCTCATACAAACAGGGCTTCGTTTCCACATATCCCTGCAAGCCACGAAAGACCCATAACGGCTGTCCATCGCTGAGACGCAAGGCACGGAAACAGCCATCGGAGCCACCAATAAACACTGTGTCACCTGAGATGACGGGACACCCCATGACCGCTGCCGTTGTAGGGAACTGCCAACAGAGATTGCCTTTTTCGGTATTCAAGCAGTAGATATTGCCATCGGTAGAGCCAAAGACGACCTTGTGGTTTGCCACCGCAGCCGTAGAGATGATGCGACTACGGGTGGAGTAAGTCCAACGGATATGCCCATCGGAAGCATCCAAAGCATAAAACATTCCCTCATCATCTCCCACATACACCTCTCCGTCCGCCACAACGGGTGCAGAGTAAATTCCTACCTTGATGTCGGTTTGCCATTGTGCGGTGACATTGGGATAGGTATCGTTGATGTGCGTGTTCGGACGCAGGGAGGAGTCTGGGAGGTCGTAATGCTGTATGCCGACGGGAAGAGCCAGCCATTGAGTCTGAGGCTGTGTGATCCGTTTTTCGTAGAAACGGATAGAGTCGGCATCCACTTGCACCAAGGTCCATCCTCCCTGCGGCTGTTTTCCCCGCAAGTTGGAACGGCACAAGACATCGGGTAGTCCGTCGCAGTTGAGCAGCATATTGCGATGATAATGCCCGCCAATGATTGCCTGCACGGGATATTGGCGCAAGATGTCGGTTACCTGATACCAATTGTCCACATCGCCTGTCTGCAGCGGATAGTGAGTGATGGCGATGACAGATGTCCCGTTCGGCTGTTCTTGGAGTTGTTGCTGCAGCCACGAGATGTCTTGAGGGGCTACATGACCATCAGCCATCTTGATAACGGGACCGGAATTGAAACCAATGAAGAAGTAATTTTCGTGTCGGAAGGCGAATTTATCGTCCCCATAGACCTGTGCGAAATCGGTACATCCGGACTCCGACCACTTTGTTTCGTGGTTACCTGATGTAACATAATACGGTATGTGCAAGCGATCGAACTGTTGTTTGGCTTGCAGCATGGAGGTTTTGTCCCCTGCCTCTGTTATATCGCCTGAGACAAGGACAAAAGAGATACTATCCATCTGGTTGATTTCCGAGATGGACGATTGCAGATCTTCGATGGGAGCAGGATTGGTGCGTGAGATATGTATGTCGGTCAATAGCGCAAAGCGGAAAGCGTAGGAATAGGACACAAATCCTATTGCGGCTACGAGCAGGAAGAGTATTTTACGGATGCTTGCTTTCATGGTCTTATTCCAATTGCAGTCCCAACTGGTTTTTGAGGTTATCTAACTCTTTATTGCGCTCCACCATGTGTTTGTAGCGTTCTTCCATTGTCATGGATATGCCTGAGTTTTGTTCCTCGACACGAACCTGTATGGTGATGGTATCGTTTTTCAGTGCATCGGAAAGGCAGGATAACAGTTTGTTCTTCCACGATTGGAACAACTCCTCTTGGAGGCGATTGGAAAGGATTAAATTGATGGTAGTGCCTTGCAGTTGATATTTAGCGTTCATCAACATTGCTTTCACGCGTTCTTCTTCGGAGAAATGAGAAGGCAGTGTAAGCCATACTTTCTCGAAGTCGGCATCGGTGAAAGGCGTTGTTCTTGTCTCTTTAAGTTGTTCCGATGTGTTTGCAGTGGTAGCAGTGGCTGATGATTTCGAAGGAGACTGTTGGATTGTAGGACGGATGGATATATGAGAAGGCACCCTCGTTGCGGATTGCACTTTGGGCAACAGTTTGCCGGTTTCGGGAGACTTGGGAGCGGGTTGGGGTTCTGCAGAAACGGCTGTCGGTGCAGGTGCGGATTGAGTCTGTGCAGGCTTGGTTGCGGGATTCGTTTTCTGCGCTTGTGCCGTTGCAGCCGGAGTGGCAGAGGAAGCCGATGCAGCAGGAACGGCGGGCTCTTGAGGAGCATTCAACCGGCAAATCTTAATCAATGCCAACTCTACGGTCAAGCGTTTGTTCTTCGATTGGCGATAAGCAATGTCGCACTCGTTGATGATATCCAATGCTTTGAACAAGAAATTGACATTGCAAGCCCGTGCTTGAGCGATATAGTTCTGTTTGACGGAATCGCTTGTTTCCAATAACACAACAGTCTCTTGGTTCTTACTTACCAATACATTACGCAGGTGAGAGCCTAATCCGACTATAAAATTGAGTGCGTCGAAGCCTTTTAACAGGACCTCATTGAACAGCAGCAGCACATCACCAACCTTGCCTTCCAGTGCGTTGTTCACTATTTTGAAGTAGTAGTCGGTATTCAGGACATTGAGTATCTCGATAGTGCGTTCGTAGGTGATGTCTGTTCCGCAGAAACTAACCAACTGGTCGAAGATAGAAAGTGCATCGCGCATACCTCCGTCTGCTTTTTGTGCCACCACATTCAGTGCCTCCTCCGAAGCATTGACACCCTCTTTTTGTGCGATATTCTGCAGATGAAGAATGATGTCATTCACCGTGATACGGGAAAAATCGTACACTTGACAACGAGACAAAATAGTAGGGATAACCTTGTTCTTTTCGGTGGTTGCCAAAATAAATATCGCATACGAAGGCGGCTCCTCCAAAGTTTTGAGCAAGGCATTGAATGCGTCTTTGGAAAGCATGTGCACCTCATCGATAATGAAGACCGAGTACTTGCCTATTTGAGGCGGGATACGCACCTGCTCAATCAGCATACGGATATTATCCACCGAGTTATTTGATGCTGCATCCAATTCATGGATGTTGAAAGAGCGTTGCTCGTTAAACGCACGGCACGACTCACACTCGTTGCACGCCTCTTTATTGGCTGTCGGATGAAGACAATTGATAGTCTTTGCGAAGATTCGCGCACAGGTGGTCTTACCCACTCCGCGAGGACCACAAAACAAGTACGCTTGAGCCAGGTGGTTTGTGGTTATTGCATTGCGAAGTGTCTGGGTCAAATTGGTTTGCCCTACCACCGATTCAAAGGTAGTGGGACGATACTTTCTTGCGGATACAATGTAGTTTTCCATATACTCAGAGATAATTCACAAAGGTATGATTTCTTTCTGATATATGCAAATATTGGAAAAACAATAACAGAAAAAGGACTTTCGCAGCGAGAAAACCGGTAGCGTCTGTTATTTTTTCAGCGCATTCTCTATTTGTTTCACCGAACGGCGCAAGAACGAATCATACTCCATCTGGTCGGACACATTGCGAATGGAATGCAATACGGTGGCATGATTGCGGTTCCCCATTGCTGCACCTATTTCAGAGAGAGACTTATCGGTCAGTTGCTTGGCAAGATACATTGCCACTTGACGAGCCTGAGCAATTTCCCGCTTACGCGATTTGGAATAGACCATCTTCTCCGAGATATTGAAATGGTTACACACCTGCGATGTGATCGTATCGAATGCGATCGTATGCTCTTTTACCTGCACTATCCGACCGACTACTTGCTCTGCCAACGCCATATCCACCTGAGCATCCGTCAAAGTGGAATATGCCAACAAAGAGGCCAATACTCCTTCCAAATCACGCACATTATCGCGTACATTCTCGGCCACATAATCCACCACTTCGGGGGATATTTCCAAGCCATCACGATAAATACGATTATTGAGAATATCCTTGCGCAACTGGAAATCAGGCTGCAACATCTCTGCCGTTACGCCCCATTTGAAACGGGTAATAAGACGGTCCTCCAAGCCTTTCAGTTCGACAGGAGCACGGTCGGAGGTAAGAATAAGTTGCTTACCCATCTGGTGCAGGTGATTGAAGATGAAGAAGAAAGTATTCTGCGTACCTTTCTTATCTGCCCAATATTGAATGTCATCCACAATCAAGACATCGATGGTCTGATAGAAGTTGATAAAATCGTTGATAGTATTGCCAACTACCGCATCCATATATTGCACCTGAAAAGTATTAGCAGATACATACAACACACGCTTTTCGGGATACAACTGCTTAACTTGATTGCCTATGGCATTGGCTAAATGCGTCTTACCTACTCCACTTCCTCCAAAAATAAACAACGGATTGAAGATATTCCTACCAGGGTCTGTCGATATGGTATGCCCTGCCGTATAAGCCAACTTATTGCACTCTCCCTTCACAAAAGTCTGGAAAGTATAATTCGGATTAAGTTGCGGATCAAGATTAGGCATCTGACGCTGCACGGCATAGGGAAAATGCTTTGCCTCACGATGAATAGGCTTCTCTACTTCCAATGCGCCTTGACTTGGGATAATAGGTCCTGCACCCGATCGGCTGTCAATCAACACCCTATACTCAAGACGAGTACCATTTCCAAAGATACGAAACAGGGTTTTTCGCAGTAGGTCAATATAGTTCTCCTCTATATATTCAGCAATAAACTGGCTCTTTACCTGAAGAACCAACACACCACTTTCAAACTGCAGAGGCACAATAGGAGCGAACCAAGTCGTAAAAGCCGACTTGGATAGATTGTCCTCCAAAATCTGAAGACATTCACCCCATTGTGTTATGCAATTGTTCATTAATATCTACTTGTTTTCTCTGTCAACGGACGTAATTATACCCCATCTTGTTGACGAGTATAGTGCAAAAAAATTGCCTCACTAACAACATACATGTTGGCGTTAGGCCTTTCTTCTTATGTCTGCTCAATACTACCGCGAGAAAGAGCAAACTGCAACCTCTCTTTAGGTCTTCGGTGCAAAGTTCACCTTTTTTTCCCGATTACACAAACCTCCTGCGACCCTCCTCCTCTTGCACTGTTTCTATCATTTTTGATTTCAACTATTTACACATAACCTACTATTTATCAATAGTACGGCAAGACATTCTACCCATAAAAGACTATTGTACAATACATTGAAAAGAATAACTAAAATCAGTGTTTTCTAAATAATCTTCTCTCACAATTTTCTATACCTTCTATTTATCAAAGGATAACAAGCTATGTGTATTTTTTTGTTATTTAGAATATGGCAGTACAAGTGTTCCATACTACCACATTCCAACTACTTTCTACCACCCCTCTAATTACTAAACTGATAGGTCAATCCTATGATATGTTTATAAGTAACATTATGCATCAGTTCCACCTCCGACGCTACCTTGTCAATCTGTACATCGCGCGAATAAGAATAAGCAAAACGATAATAGAAATACAGGTAATTATGGTCATTGACTTGCCAACGCATACCAACTTCAGGACGAACATAACGAATATACTGCCCATAGTGCCGAATGGTATTATTTGTCGCATTCTTGTTCAAATAATCCGTCGGTACATTCAGCGTATTGTGCAACTCCGTCATCACATAAAAACGCAAAGGTTTATGTGGCATCGTATAATCCACCCGCAAACGCGAACGAAGCGACAACTCTGTATTCTTCCGCTCGTCTTGATCCAAAGAGTCTGCCCGATAATCCACATCAAGACGCTCACGAAGAGATAGTTTCCAATCGCCTATACTCACCTGAGGTATCACACTAACAAAAAAACGATGACGGATAAACTTCTTCGGGTCACTCCAACCTTTGTCGCCATATAATTTTAAGGTATAACCACCACTCAACGACAAATAATCTATCGGCTGATAAGTAAAAGTCAAAGTAGTATACGACTTCTCAAAATAAGCAGGCACCGCACCTTCGTCTTTCAGCGTACCCATAACACGCCTACCCGACTCATATCTCGCTTCCGACAACTCATAACTGCCTCCTAAAATAGAACGAACCTCCTCGTCTATTTTTAGGGTGTATTTATTCTGCCAAGTCTTATCAAACTCTATTTTCGTCCGCAACTCAACCACATGCGATGTGTGTATATTCTCTGAAACCAAACCTTCAGCATTGACCGGCGACACCAACAAGAAAGGTAGAAAAAAGGACAACAGTCGTATCTTATCGTGTTTTTCTGTTATATGAAACATTTGTACTATTCTTTGAAACTCCTCACGGAGATAGTCATAAATCGTGCAAAGATACCATTTTTGTACGACAAAGACAATACCCGCAACGCAAAAATACAGCAAAACCGCAGATAATACCTGTTGCACAACAAGATATAGCCATCAACCAACGAACATACAAACACCAAAGAGGTGTTCTATCTGTTCCAACAAAACTACGGAACATCTCATAGAACACCTCTTAAGTTTCGCTTTACCTCGCCTTATGCGAACAGGTTACTTCGGTATCTGTGCACCACAACCCGCTACTGCACCAAACAAGTCAAGTGCTTTCTGCCACGGATAACGGTTAGCAAACATCGAAGCAGACGACTGCATCGTACCTACCATGTTCATACCCATTGCCTGACGGAAAGTATTGGCAGGAGAGTTCGGGTTATAGTCTGTCTGCTCTTTATAAGACGCATTCAAGAACCCGTTGAGATATGCCTCATCTATCTTACCCTTGAAGATGCTCGGGTCTTTCAGCGACTTGTTACCACGGCAATCTATTGCCTCCACATCATCAAAGTCATCTGCCTTTACACGAAGCAGCATACCGCCACCGGGCAAAGTCAGATCCGTCACACGGTTCAGGAAAAAGATATTGTTCTCGCACTTGTCAACACGCTTTGCCTCACGGTTCTTGTCGCTGTCAATGTGCGTACGGTCAATAGCCGAGAAGGTAGCACAACCAAAGATGTTGCGCTGAATGTCACAACAGGTACCCGGTTGCAAACGAAAACCATAACCCATCGAAGCCAGATCTTTCAGACGCGACCAAGCAAAGAGTATCGTATTGTCGTAGAACTTCACCTGTGTCATCGTCTGTGGGTCAGCACCACGAACATCCATCGTAGCCATACGGACATTCACAAAGATGCAGTTCTCCACCGTAATGGAACCTTTCAACAAACCATTGATAGCGTAGTTCGGAGCGTTGATGAACGCACAGTTGCGCACCACCACATCCAATGTATTCACTATACCACGGTCTCCGTTCAGGTATATCATATACGACTCTTTCGTGAACACCTTCTCTGCCAAGTCAGGACCACCGATACCCTCTACGCCAATAGGGTTCATCATCGGCGTTTCCACACCCTCTGGCTGACCCTCACGACGGGCATTATACGAAATGGTGTTACCACGATCGAATATAAGACCGTCAATAACCACTTGCTTACCAGGTGCTACAATACTGGTAATCTGCACTGTACCCTTACCTTGTGCCGAGCCGTTCGATTCAGCCGTAGGTTGTATCATCGTCTTATATTTCAGTATATCACGCTCCGAGAAGTCGTTGTTATAACCACCTTTGATAGTTACTGGTTTGCGAATATCTATGGTACCGCTGTTTAGCATACCGAAATAATTACCTTCTGCCACTAATATAGTAGCACCATCGCCGGCTACATCGAGCGCTTTCTGCAAGTTCTTGAATGGTGCTGTCTTCGATCCGTCGTTCTTGTTGCTACCATTCTCACGACTGACATGGTAAACGGATTGAGCCCCTAAGGACAAACAGCCTGCGGTCAATAGCGCAAGCGTTAAAATGGATGTCTTTTTCATTGTTTGATTGATTTCAAATAGTGAAACATTGTATTAACTGCGCAAAGATAATCATACCAACTGACATCCACAAACGCATTCCGTATTTTTCAGTATCAAAAAACAACATACATCCACAACCTTACTATAAATCCACCCGACTGCGACGCTCTTAACGGGCATCGACAAAGAACACACAGCCGATGAATTTTCTTTGCTCCGTTCCTTTTGTTCTGGCCAAAGAAATAAAGAACTTACTCCCAACTATCAACTCTCAACAGAAAAACTGCACTCAACTCCCGTCAACTCTAAACTCTCCCCTTCTATCAACTATCAACTTTCAACCATCAACTAAACAACTGCCCTCCACTCCCTACACTCAACCATACCAACACACTATGTTCACTCTCGCTACTTTCTTTGGGTGATTCTTGGGTGATTGTTGGGTGATTCTTGGGTGATTCTTGGGTGATTAACCTACCAAAGACCTTACAAAGACCTACAAACAACCATACAAAGCCATACCAAAAACAACCAACATTCATCATTTTTAGGTATTTCCAAACCGACAAAACCACACTATCTTTGCAGCCGTTTCAATGAATAAACATTATAATAACCATATTATGAGAAAATTCTATCTATTTTTATCGCTCACGCTCGCTACTTGCACAGCAACAGCAGCCGTACTTGATACCGTCAATGTCGATGGCATCTACTATCAACGGAACCTCGACAACCTGACCGCTGCCGTCATCCGACTGAACAACACTTATGCCTATTCTCAAGAAAATGTAACCATCCCCGTATCCATCACCCAAGATGGAACAACCTGCGATGTAACCTCTATCGCCAAAGCAGCATTCTGCAAAGCAACCTGCAAGGTAATACAATTCGCAGAAGGAAGTAAGGTTACCGAAATAGGACAACAGGCATTTCAAGGGGCAACCGGTATAAAAGAATTGGAACTACCCGAAGGCGTTAAAAAACTACCGTTAACTGCCATTCATGGAATCAAGACAACTTACAACATGCAACTGCACAAGGTCATACTACCTTCCACTTTAGACACTATGGAAGTTATGTCTCTTCATTTGGCTACACTCGACACCATCGTATGCAATGCCGTCATGCCACCTTACTGCGTTCTTACAACAGGATCGAAAAATGTTCCCTGCTTGCCGTTTACATCCAACAACTCCAATACCTATGTACCGAAAACAACGAAAGTCATTGTACCCGCAGGCAGCGAAAAATACTATCGCGTAGAACCCGGATGGGACTATTTTGACTGCTTTCATGCTGGAACCAACGATACACTGCGCGCCGACAACCTTTACTACTCCATACATAACGACACCGCTGTCGTAGCAACCGACATCAGCGGAAACAAATACGCTTCTCTCACATCCGTTGTCATTCCGAATAGCATCTCTAAAACAACCTGCACAATCACGGAGGACAAAGCAACTATAACCAAAATAGATATGCCCGTCGTTGAACTCGGAAAGTCTGCATTCAAGGGCAACAACTCTATCCAATCCCTGTCATTCGCTAATCCAAGCAATATCGAGAACATACAATCTATGGCAATGATGGAAATGTCTGCCCTCACAGGAACATTGGAACTACCTGAAGGACTCAAACATATTTCAACTTCTGGTATATATAGTGGTGCCCAAGGAGGGAAACTGCCAATTACCACATTGATACTTCCTTCCACACTCGACAGTCTGGATGTCATATCAATCATACTCAACCAACTGCAGACATTGGAATTCAAAGGCACCACACCTCCTAATTGCCAAATAAGAGTAACAGCCACCCAAACACAGATACCTTGGATAATTAGCCCAAGCAATGAATTCCCGACCCCTGCAGGTGTAAACATCATTATACCCGAAGGCACATTTAATGCCTACAAAGAACAAGCAGGCATCGGAGATTATTTCACTTACTTCAATACGGAAACCGATACGCCAAATACCCAAATAGATTCCGACAAGCAAACAAATACGGGTATCTACAATATCTTGGGCGTATATCTCGGCACCGACGATACAAACCTGCCGCACGGAATATACATCATCAACGGAAAGAAAGTCATCCGATAATGCTTTATCGAACGACCCGATAACAGAATAATACAAAAAGAGAGGAGAACTTCCAACCGAAGTCCTCCTCTCTTGCTTCTATCTGTCTCCCATCATCTCAAGAACAAGCGTACTATCCGCTCCTTCCAACCACCGTATGGCGCATATCGCAAAGGCATATCCAACACATTCGGCTTATACACCACCGACTTGCGGTGACTAAAGGTCTGAAAAGTCTGCTTCCCATGATAAGCACCCATCCCACTATAGCCAACCCCGCCAAAAGGCATATAAGGAGTAGCAATATGCATAATGGTGTCGTTAATACAACCTCCGCCAAACGATACCTCTCTGATAAACATCCGTTGCACAGCCCTGTCTGTCGAGAACAAATATAAAGCCAAAGGCTTCTCTCGCCGCTGGATAAATGCTTTCGCCTCCGCTGCATCATCAATCAACAGTATAGGCAGAATCGGACCGAATATCTCCTCTTGCATAACCGCATCGCTATCTTCCACATAGTCCATAACTGTCGGCTCTATCTGTAAACGCTCCGACCAACATCGCCCACCCCATATCACCTTGCTATCTTCTACTAACCCACACAAACGCTCAAAGTGCTTACCATTGATAATACGACCATAGTCCTCCGACAAAGTCTGCTTGTCCCTACAATAGAACATCCTTACTATCTCCTCCCGCAGCAATTCCACAAACCGGTCATGCACCGACCGCTCTATAAGCACATAGTCCGGAGCAATACAGGTCTGACCACAGTTAACCCATTTGCCAAAAGCCAAACGACGGGCAGCCAAGCGTAAATCGGCAGTGTGATCTATAATGCAAGGCGATTTACCACCTAATTCCAAAGTAACGGGAGTCAAATTACGGGCGGCTCTCTCCATAACGAACTTCCCGACACGAACACTCCCCGTAAAAAAGATATAGTCAAAACGCTGCTCCAACAATCCCTGATTTTCCATACGACCTCCCGTAATCACAGATACATACTCCGCAGGAAATACCTCGCCGATAAGTCGCGCCAACACCTCACTCGTATGAGGCGAATAGGCAGAAGGCTTCACAATGGCACAGTTACCTGCAGCAATAGCCCCGACTAATGGCTCCAACGACAATAACACAGGGTAATTCCAAGGCGACATAATCAATACCACGCCATAAGGTTCCTGCACGATCTTACTTACCGCAGGGAAATTACTCAGCGGGGTCGGTCGATACTTCGCCCTTGCCCAACGCCCCAAACGACGATACAGATACGATATTTCCGACAAGGTCAAACCCACCTCACACATATAAGCCTCCGTCGAAGACTTGCCCAAGTCCGAACGAAGTGCCTCCAATAATGCTCCCTTATTCCTCTTTATAGCCTCATACAAGCGTTTTAAGGCCTTTTTACGCACAGAGATGGACAATGTATTGCCCGTACCGAAATACGCCCTCTGTCGTTCTACAATCGCCTCTAACTCCTTGTTCCTTGCTTCCGCAATAACATCTGTTTCCATACGATTCTGTTTTATTGTCCTGTCGTCTTCTTTCAACAATCGATACACTACCCACCGACCCTGTATAGATGTTGGCGGAATCAAGCACTCACACGCCTAATTCCGCCAACCGTCAATACATCAATTTCCCGATAGTCTTATATCTATCTTACCATCACTTTCACACTCTCATCGCCGCTTCTCACAATGTAAATGCCATGTAATGCACCATTCTGATTAGTTACATCCATACCGAGTATAGTGTAGATACGCATATCCTCCGCACCATAGATATAGCCGTCTGCTACATAAACCGAAGCAGCAGACTCTGTCGGTTGTTCAACGCCCATCTCATCTTCACACAACGCTTTAACCTTCACATTCTTAATTTCCCAGCATGAGCCTTCCGACTTGGTGGCTGCCACATACTTGAAAGCAAAGTGCATATTCGCAGTTAGGAACTCTGAAGGAATACGGATGTTCCCGGAATTAACAAAGTTCCAATTCGTACCCGTCGGATAAGTAGGTATTGTAACTTGGGTCCATGTAGCAGATGCGGGCATACCGCCATCATAATCGGAGGACATCCATAGCGTCTGCATCGTTGTCTTCTTGGAAGAGTTACCCTTGTTCGCAGTATGATCGAAACTCAAAGTAGCATTGCTATGACCACTCAAATCAAACGCAGGAGAGATGAGCCAGTCCTCATTATCATCCGAACCTGCGCCGTTCATCCGTGCATAATGGTTCTGTGTATCGCAATACCAATCATTCGTACCGCTTACATTAATGGAAGTAAACGCTCCAAGCGACGAATAAAATGTCTCGCTATAATCCATATCCTCACAAGGAGTATCTTCCTTCTCTGAATACAACTTCAACCCAACCATGTAAGGGTCATGATCAGAGTAGGTATAGTCGTAGGTATAGGTACTTCCGCATGAGGTACATATATGCACAACCCCAGCACCCGTAACCTGTGTTGCCATAGTGGCGTTGGCTAAAGCGTGGTCAATAAGTTGCTGCCCGCTATAACAATAGGAGTAGGCAGATGCGTCGTAGCGAAGAAGTTGCTCGGTATAGCCTGCGTTGAGTATGATTTGTATAGGCGACTCCGTAACCACGCAGTTCAAATCTCCCACAATCAGTATATCGGGGTCAATACTGACACTATTCATCGCACTTACCAAGTCATTGGCATTTGCCTCGCGTTTAGCATTGCCCATGTCTTCAGTATTATCTTTTGCCTTAAAGTGGTTCATACTAAGCGTAAAGCGTTCCCCTGTGGCTATCTCTTCAAACATCTGGTAGCGCATAGTGTATCTGTAATAGTAAGCAGAAGAAGCAGCCTTGTTCGTCCCTACTGTTCTGACACGGTCAGGACGGTAAACAAAACCGGAACGCACATAAGTATTCTCGTCATCTATACCATCCGACACGAATGCATATTTCACAGTACCTGCACTCTTGTTCATCGAGTCAACCAATTGCTTCAGTACTACCTCTTTCGCTTCAAGTTCACAGAATGCATAAATATCGGCATCAATATACAGCAACGATTGTACTATCTTGTTCGTCTTGGCGGCAAAGCATTCGGCATCTTTGCAGTCGGCACGGCTGGCAGTAAAATCGGTGGTGTAGTTACGCAGGTTCTGCGCACAAACGACCAAAGTGGCATCGCCCATATCCGGTTTGGGAATATCCACAATAGCGGCTTGTGTGGTCTGTACTCCCTCAGTCAATATAGCCACGCAGAGCATTACAAAGAGTCTTGTCTGTTTCATATCAATTGTTTTTAGGATAAATAGACACATTATCGGGGCAAAGGTAACATTTCTTCTCCTAAGAAACAAACAATGACCTATATTTCTTTATTCATACCATGAAAGACGTGCAAAAAAGCACGAGGCACAGGTGTCTCAAAGTGGACTGTTTGTTCTGTAACGGGATGCACGAACTCCAGTATGCGTGCATGAAGAGCCAATCGGTCAATACTTGTCGTTGCACCGTTCCCGTATTTTCTGTCCCCCACAACAGGATGCCCCTTACTACTCAGGTGTACGCGTATCTGATTGGTCCTGCCCGTTTCCAAATTCAATTCAACAAGCGAGTATTGAGGTTGCGAATTGCTCCCATCTGTCTGTCGAATCACCCTATAGTTCGTAATAGCCACCTTCCCTCCGTCATCCGTGTCCGACGAATAGACGCGCGTCGTACGCTTGTCCTCCGTAAGCCATGTTGTTATCTTACCTTCCGCAGGCGTAAGTATGCCCTCTGCCAATGCGATATAGGTCCTTCGGGTAACCAACTGACGCCAATAGGTACGCATATATTCTTGCAACTCCGCTGTTTTCGCGAACACAAGTAATCCCGAAGTCTCTCTGTCCAAACGATGAACAACATAGATACCTGCTCTTGGGTTGTCCTGACGAACATAGTGTTTCAAAAGAGAGAATACCGATGTCTCTTTCGACTCTGCAAAAGTGGGAACGGTAAGCAGACCCACTCCTTTCTCTACCACAATCAAATAATCGTCCTCATAAACAACTTTCAATCGTGGATGAACCAACTCATGCTTGGGTGCGCCGCTCGTTACATCTATCTTGTCACCCGTATGCAAAATACAGTTATATTGCGTCTCTACTTTACCATTCACCTGTACCTGCCTGTGTGCTAATAGTTGCTTCACACTATTGCGACGCATACCTCCCATTTTCGAAATGAGAAAAACCATCAACTCTATATCATTCTCATGACATACAAGTTCCGTTGTCTTATGCTTAACTGTCTGTTTTTTCATAATGCAAAGGTAGTAAATAGTTCACACTACCACAAGCAAAGAACAAAAGACCATCTCACCATCCCGAATCGTCAATCGTCCGGTCATAGTAACTGTAGAGCCATTAGCGTGCCATAACTCTCAATCTTTCTTTGCAGTACAAACAATGTGTTACCGTCTTTTATCTGAAAACTCCTCGAAAACCGACCTCACAAACGACGAAAATCAGCGGAAACTATAAGACTCATATAAGGACGATCACCCTACTGCTACCCTACCACTATCCTACCACTACCCTACC
>CAVEFV010000014.1:0-36761 GCA_963615025.1 Firmicutes bacterium CAG:95
TCAACCAATCACGGATGGCTTCTTTCTGGGTTTGTTTTCTTGTTTCCATTTTTAGTGTTTCGTTTTAGTTATTAGATTTTAGTAAGTTAGAAAGGAATTTCTTCATCAATGCTCTTGCTTGTTATTTCACGGTTATTGTCTATGCTCGGTTGGAACTTTGACAATTTGGCTTTGCCGACATATATCTTTTCCGTTCCTATCCGACCCATGTGCAGACTGTGAGTATCTCCGTTTGCGGACTCTGCTTTTCGTGTTTCACAGAAAACCGTAACCACTAAATCTCCTCTTTCAGTCTTAAAACCTTTCTTTGGGTCAGCCTTTAATGCTTCTTTGATTTTAGTTAAGTTGATACATAACTGTAAATTTTCGTGTGCCATAATTTTATTCTTTTAGTTAAACGATTTTTTAGCCGTTTTAAGCCACGATTTTTCCGTCAGCGTACATTTTTATGTAAAAGATATTATCTTTCGTCAGCGGGCGGGAAAATGGGCAATTTTCGCTATCTCCTGCTCTCTCCGCATAACGGAATTACATTGAACATCTTTAAGCGGTCTGTCAGTCTTTCAAAATTGTCTTTGAACAGGTCGGAAATATCTTTCTTGTCAAGATTGGTCGTGATATGTACGAACTTTCCTTGTCCAGCCCATATCTCATAGCGTGCATATAGAAATTCGTCAATCAACATCTGCATATCTGTCCCATAAAATTTTTGTGTTTTAAGACCTAAATCATTTAGGCAGATATTTACCGGATTGCCCTCAAATGCTTTCGTGTTATCCTCGTTAAATGTGAATTTGTCAATAGTGTGGTGCTGTCTGTAATAGTTAAGCATTTGAGTTTGCGATGTACTGAAAAAGGCTCTTGGATTTTTTGTTTCTTTCAGGTACAGGGCAAAAGCGTCCATAAGAACCGTCTTGCCAACTCCCGCTTTACCAAGTAGAAATATACATTTGTTCAAATCGCAATTCGGAAAAATCTCCAAAGCCTTTGCGCAGTTGTTAAAATAGTAGAGTAAGAATTTTATTACGCTGCGGTTGTTATCATCTATTTCAAACTTTCGCCCCTGCTTTGATAGTACTATATTTGCACATCGTACAAAAAATTTACTATGCAGATTAAAAATATCGTTAGTGGACAGGTCGTCATAGTGGTATGTAGTACTTCGATATATTAGATTTCGGCTGATAGTATAAAACTCCGCTTTCAGTGTTTCTATTCTCTCTCTCAATTCCCGCTCTTTTGGCGTTTCCTCGTCAAAATGAGAATGCTGTGTAATCTCTTTCTCTTTCGACATTTCTTTCATCTCCGCTATTATGCTCCCGATGCTCATATTTGATTGTCCGTCCATAATCGTTATTGTTTATGTTTCGTGGAATAATTTCATCAAGCCACCTTTTCTCACTCGGATTGAGATAAGTAGATGGGTTCTTTCTGTATTGCTTGTCCGGCGTGCTTTGTATGTAAGCGGGCAGCCGTTCAAAAATCTTTTCTTTATCTTCTTTTTTGAGTTTAGACCAAAGCCGCTCGCATTTTGTGCGTTCTACTTTTTTGTCATATAAATGCCAAAACCTTTCAAAGTCATTTTCAGGACTCTCATCATCAATATCGTTTTGTTTCACTTTCTCTGTATATGATAATTCTGAACATAGTGAAGAATTATTATATATCTCTTTATTATCTGTATTATTATTATTATCTGTAATAGTACTATTATATATACATTTGGCGATTTTGCCCGATGCATTTGGCGATTTTGCCAAATGCATTTGGCGATTTTGCACTTTGCATTGCGCTGCGATGTTGTATCGTTCAATGAGGTCTAATCCGTAGTCTGTAAAGGCATACCAACAAGACCTATTCATCTTGTCAGTATTGAAATTATCTACGAGTAGTATTCCTTTGTCTATCAGTCTTTTTGTTAGCCGTTTAACTTTATCTACAGACTTTAATTCAGGCACTAATTTAAGTATGGCTTCTCTACTGTTGTAAGTCCAATATCTACCATCGTGCAGATTTGTATTGTTGGCGGCTGATTTGCTTATCCAAAAAGCAAAGTTTTGAATAACAATAGCCTCTTCAATACCATACTCCGTTGCAATATCCACATCAAAATAGTGAATCATATCTGCTTGTTTTATAAAAACAAACGGATGGCGTGTGCCAATTTCTCGGCGGTCGCAGCGTTTCCCACATTATAGCCTTTCGGCACGCTGTTCCTGTTGTTTATGCAGCCACTTTACTGTCTTATCATCCGTTTATTGGTTAATGCTACAACTGCAAACTATCTATAAATTCGTTTGCCAATACAATCCGACTTTTCATCAGTGCTATATCCTCATCGTTGCGGTCTATTCGTACACATACAAATCCGTTCTTTTGCATCTTGTCAAAGAATACAAAGTCGCACCATTGTAGATTGTTGCACTCGCAATGAGATTGGCATTGCCAATAGTATTCGGGTTTCTCCTCTTTCAACTCTTCCGCATTGTGGATAGTTGCTTTGTACCGAATAAATGTTTCGGGTTTGGGACATTTGATTTCGAGCGCACCGACAGGTTTTCCGTTGTCATCCAACACAATTCCATCGGGGCTGTCGCCGTAGTTGTCAATCGTGTCGTGCAGAATAAATCCTGCTTGTGCGACCTCTCTTTTGAAAATTTTCTCATATACCTTTCGGGCTATATCCTCATTCTCTTGTCCCCAACGAATATCTCGTGTTGATATATCCACCCTCATCATATATTCCTCAAACTGGACTTCGTCATCTATCACTTGTTGCCGCAGATTTCTTTCGGCAGCAACTTTGTACAGATACCCTTTTGCCGTATCGTTAAATGTTTCGGGATTAGGATTGCGCTTGTTGCTTTTCATAACAAAATACACATTGCTACTTGTTATCTTTCCAAGTCTTGCTTTAAGCCAATCGGTTGTCCTTTGGGACAAGCAAGAGAGCCTGTCTTTTAATTCATTGTTCGTTTCCATTGTGTTTATTCATTAAAAAGTTCTGAATTGCTGTTTCTTTCGCTTTCTGCGGGACTTTCTCCGTCAGGCAATATATTCGTTTCATCTGCAATAAAAGCGTCTGCCTCTTCGAGAGCATTTGGCTTTTGGTTGTCCACATATCTCATAGCCCCGTTCTCATCAAGTATCACACTTTGGTCATACTTGATTGCCTGTTGCATTTCCACGCTCATCGGGGCATCGCCCTTATTGAGCATTAACTTTACAACTGTTTTGCGGCACATAGAGTCAAAGTTGTCTTTCCATACTCCGTAACCCTTTCGGTAGGTTTGGGAATACTTTACTCCGTGTTGCTCCAATTCCGAAACTGACCAATAAGTCGTTTTTTCATAACCGCTAATCAGTTTGAAATACCCCATATAGCCGACAATCTTTGCTTTGGCGCGTTCTGCATCATCTGCTATCCATTCAACGGTTACTTCGCCGGTGAGGCGGTTTCTGCCTTTCAGTTCGCCCTCACGGACATCGGTAACATTGATTGTCCGGAATTGTCCGCTGCGAATTGCCAACTGCGTAATACCTTTGTATCCGCATTGGAACTGCGCCTCTGTTACGCCTGCCCTCGTGTTCTTGTATGGTATAACATACGCAAACCCAAGATTGTTGTCTAACGGCAGGTCGAGTGCCGTTGCTTTCAACGCTGCAAACATCAGCGTCATAGGCTCGCATTGTTGCAGGTTTTTGTCGTTACTTACTAACGCTGTCAGATTATTGACAAACGCTTGCTTCTTTTCACCCAAGACACTCTGTAAATACTCTTGTGTCCTCACATTGGTGATGGTTTGATTAAAGACTTTCAAGTCGCTCATAATGATTAAATTTTAATTGCCGTCTAACTGCTTCAGGCATTGCAATATCTTGTGTTAGAAAAACCTTTTCAGACTATCTAAACTGCCGTTCTTTTCAGCGGCTTTGTATAGTTTGTAGGCAATAGCCATAAATACTATTGCTACAACCTTGCTCAATACTAATGCGATTATCGTTTCTGCTTCACATAGCAATAGGATAAATCCGATGCCGCCGACAATCGGGAACAAAATCATAGGTAAATGTTTCATAAGTTTTCGTTTTCTTTTTCTTTGGCTTCCTTGATAAATAATTCGAGTGGTCTGTGCCGCAAGCCGTTGTCGTAATACCACTTTTTCCACTCTCGTAGAGATTTCAGGCAGTAGGATTCGGGTACATTGAATTTCTTTGCAGCCCGAAACCTGCATATCCATATAGGCAAGCCTAATTCGTAATTCATTCGTAAAATATAATTGCGAATTTTTTCACAGAGTAGGTATTCCTCTTTATCTACTCTTGTAACAATCTTTCCATTCGGTAGTTTGAGTTTTTCCATTAACTCAACCTCTTGACAAAAGTACCCTCTGCAATACCTGCAATCGTTACCATAAATCTCTGCCCCGTAGCCTTCGCTACATCCTTTGCAATCTTATAGATTGTTGGGTATCGAGCATCACGCTCACGGATTACTAACTCGTCGCCGATAGAGAATGTCATTAAAGTGGCGCGCACATCTACTTTTTTCACGATATTTGCACTTTTCATATTTTTGTTTTCCATAAAGTTTTAGTACCTTTGCAGGTCGTTTTATTTATTGAAAAAGTTTGAACTATATACTAAATCATATATTTTAGTAGTTTGAAAATAGTGTTGCAAATATAGAATAAAAGTTTTAATTGTGCAAACATTTTAATAACATTTTCATATAAAAATTACATTCTATGCCTAATTTACAGAAAATAAAGCAGATAGCGGCAGATAAAAATTTGCCTCTCGGTATGCTTGCAGAGCAGATTGGTGTAACTCCGACGGGGTTGTCGAAAATTATGCGTGATAATACCACAACGGTGGTAACATTGGAGAGGATTGCCAATGTATTACAAGTGTCCCCTGTCGTTTTTTTTGACTTGTCTTTTGATATAGGAATGGTTCAACAGCAATCAAGCGCAGAAAGGCAAGTCCAGTGTAATGACAATAATTGCGTTACTATACCAAAGGAAGTGCTTGATATGCTTGCCGAAAAGGACAGACAACTTGCCGAAAAGGATAAATTACTTGTTCAGTATATGGAGTTCTTATCTAAAAAGCAGTGATACATCACCGCTTATATTCAGGTATCTGTTTATTGTTGAGTTGATATTGGCAAAGTCCATCTCGTCATCTTTTCCCATTATAAATCTATTCATTGCGACCAACTCGTTTTCGGGGAGGCGCATTTGATTTCTGACAGCCTTTTTAAGGATTTGCCTTAAAGGCGTACTGATGGTAGTTTGATATATTCTATTTTGCGTACTCAAAAAGAATACTTTGTTCTTGTTCTTACGGATAGTGTAAGTCGGGATAACTGCATTTTTCATATTGTTTCAATTGTAAAATTATCGTTTTAGTGTATTTGTTATTCAGTTTTATAGGTTGTATTTATTGTGCAGGTAGCCTGCTATGCAGCAGAGGTCATCAAGCGATAGCAGGTACTCGAATTGTTTCCCGTCCTTTGAAAAGACGATGAGGCTATCGTGTTCTGCACCGAGTATCAGCGGGTAGTCTTTGTTCACATCAAAGAACCTATCGACCTCCAAATACACATTTGACACATCAAGCCCAATCGGGTAGGCGTTGAGTGCCATAATGGCGTCCGATTTCATAATATAAGACTTTTCTCCCTGCTCGTTTATCAAGTCAAGCAAATCTTTGAGTACCTCGTAGCGGAGGCGGTTGTATTCATTCGAGTAATTTTTCATTGTTGTTATAGTTTTGTAGTTTGTGATTTATAGTAATTCTGTTTGTCCTGCGACATATTTGTCGGCAAGGTAAGCCGCACGGTATTTCGTGAATGGCGTTGCGAGTTCTCTTTTTGATATACTGCTGACACGCCTGCCGTAGGTCTTAATGTAGGCGGGTGAGCCATAAAACTTGATTTTCACAAGTGTGTTCTCCGGCTCATGGTTGCGTGTTACATACTCGTTCCATAATTCTCGGAAGGCATCGCCCAGTTCAGCGTCTGTGCTTTTTCTGTCGTATTTCTTTCGCAACCCCTGTACTATCCACCACCAAAAGTAGTTTCCGCAGGACGGGGTCGGTTGAATATCATTTACTATCAGTTGGCGAGCAAAAAGCCTTTCACTCTCAACGGTTCGGGGCGTACTGATTTTGGTGGTTGTACGAGAACCCACCGACCATTTGTCCCCGCCTACTAACTCTATACTGTCCCTTTTGAGGACGATTGATTTCGCTATAAAACTCATTGTCTTGTTCCTTTCGTTTAAGTTAAAAATCTGCTTTTAGTTTGAGTTGTTTCAGCACCTCTCGGAGTTCGCTGTCGGTGTATCGTTCGGCGACCTCTCTCGGTACTATGTTGTGATTTGCGGCAATTTCTATTGCCCGTGTGCGTGGCACTCTCGGTTGTTTGTGCGTTGTTCTCATTGCCGTATAAGTTTTTGGAGTTGTTTGTTACAAGTCGGCACTCTGTCGTAGTAGCAACTTGCCGTCCGTTCAAATTCGCAGCCGATACACAGATTGATATGCTCTGTGCGGTACAATTGGCTGACATCATCTATAGTCCGTATCTTTTCATTACCAGTCATAGCCTTTGTCCTCCTGAATTGCTTTTTGATACCCTATCCACGCTTCGATTTCTGTGCATAGTTCATCCCAACTATCCACTTGCTCGTGGTTGAATTTGATGCTACTTGTGTAGTCATTCACAATGTATTCAAACTCGTTTGCTATCTGCTCGGCATATTGCGGGTACTGCTCCTGTGCTTTGTTGTTTATCTTATCAAATAGTCTTGCTATTAGGTCATCGCCCATTTGTAGCGGTCTGCCTGCGTTGTTGTAGAGGTGTTCGCCCTCTATTGCAAGTGCTGCTCGTACATCGTATTCTGTAAGTGCAACATCGAAAGACTCTTGCAGTGTATCCATATAAATGCAAGCCCCTTTGTAGCAACGGAGGCAAGCACAAATAAAATCTTGTGTCGTCATAATCAATGCCCGTCAAGCCGTTAGCGCAGCCGTTGTTAGTTAATTGTCCGTTTGTTCTTTTAGGTCGTACCACTTGCAGAAGGCTTCCCACATAGGTAAGAAGTCAGGGTCTTTGGTCAAGATGTCATTTGATGTGCGTCTTATCCATTCGGTAATAGGTACAAGTCTGGAGTAAGCCTCATCTTCGTAGCGGCTGTCTTCTTCGCCGATGACAAACCCATACTTGCCGTATGTGCGTGTGCTGGTATATATCAAGTCGATTACCATACCGCCGTTGTTGTTGTCGCAGTGTTCATAGAGTGGCAGCAGGTCATGCAAGTCTAATTCGTCCGTTACCGGCGGGAAAAATTCTGTGAGGTGTTTCGTTATGTCATCGTACTCTTTATACACTCCTTGCATCTCGCCTGTGAAAGCGAAAGTGTTAAGGAGTTGCATTGCTTTCAGCGGAGTAATCCTGCCGATACCCCATTGGTCGTGATACACTTTGATGGTTGTTGTTCTCGTTGTCTTGTCCGTCACTCGGACGATGGTCTGTGTTCTTTGTCCCATAATCATTTTGTTTTTTATTGTTTTACTTTATAAACTCTGTACGCGAAAGCCAATCCGCTTTCGACGGCTTGTCGACCGCGTGTAATCGCTTTTCGTCGGCTTTCATACCGTTCGGGGGTATAGCAATAGCCCCGTCGGCTATTCAGTACTAAAATCGTTGGTATCGGGTTCATTTCTTCCTTTGCTATGCTACCTCATTGTAGTACTCCTCCAATCGTTTGAGCCACTTTTTCGGTAGTGATTTATACTTGATTACTATTTCGTCAGACGACCACGCGTTGAGGTATTGTTCGTATGCCACGAACTCCCACAACTTTGCGCCGTTGTTACGGAACAGGACAGTGCCTGTTCGCAGTGAGCCGTCGTCAAACATTATGACCTCGCCTCCCGCGTGGTCGTATTTGATAATAAGTTCATTCAGCCGTTCATCGCTGAATGAATACTTCATTCCTGCTTTCATTGTAGTATGCACTTTGTTCGTGTCGTGCGCAACTTTTTGTTGTTATTCTTTGTAAAAGTGGTATAGTTTCTTGCCGTCGTATCGTGCCGTCATATCGGCAAACTTTTTGTTCATATATTGTTTGCTGTTCGCCCGATAGACAGGCAGCAGGCGTGCGTCTATCATTGTGTAGGCAAGTCCTTTCTCGTCAAACCACACATTTGTTGGTTGAGTGGCTATGTTGTTCTTGTTGTTGTAGTGCAGCCCTTTAATCTTTTTCTCCAAATCATACATCAAAATTTGGTCAACCGTTTGCGCGGCGTATATGCGCTTGATTGTTTTTGCCACTTCTTCGCCCCAAATATCGATGATGATTTTGATAGCCTTCTCGTCATCGCCTGTAATGCAGACCTCGTAGTTGTTCCACTCATAGTAATACACCTCTTGCGGGTCGCATTGCTCTCGAATGAGTTTTTCTTTGTTGTTGTAGAAATCGAAAAAACGATTGATATATTTTCGTATTCCGTAGAGTCCTGTTCCGTTGCCCACGCTAACGATTCTTTCGTTTTCTCCGAGCAGGTGTTTGATTTGCTCATACCCCTCTTTGAATTGTTCGTTGCTGAAAGCGAAGAAACACCCCTCCATCGGAGCCTCGTTCTCGTACCGTAGTTTTTGGTAAGTTCCGAGTGTCTTTGCGCCCTCTATTTTCAAAGTGCCATTCTCTTTGATGGTTACACAAGTTGTTGTTTCCATAATGATTTTTAGTTGTTAAATTCTACTTGTTGTTCGTATTGTCTGACATATTGCGTAGACAAGTCCCACGATGATATAAATCTCAGCGGGCATGAGTCCCGCCATATATATGGCAGTCGGTCAAGCGGGTATATCCGATAACCCATTTCCTTTGCTTCATTGGCATCGGTTTCGTTTGCCACAATGTATATCTTGTGGCAGCCATCAAAGGCAAAGCCGATGCCTTTGATAACTTTTCCATTAACTTTCATAATTGTTCGTTTTTTTAGTTGTTTTTCTTTGTTACTTTGCGGAGGCGTTCCATTCGTTCCATTCGCGCCGCCTCCATATCGAAGACATGACCCATGCCCTCGAAAACGCGTTCCATACTATTTGTTTCCATAATTAGTATTCACCAAAAGGACGGCGCACAATACCAGCGCAACCGACAAAATTTTTGTAATAACAAGGACGGTAATACAACCGCCCTCCACCTGTTCGCACATCGCTAAAATGATACCTGCAAGCAGGCACACCGCACCTATTAGATACCGCATAATGACCCCGCACATCGTCGGCAGCGGGTTCTCCATTGTTGTTCGTTCACTTTATTTGGTTTTTGTATAATCGTTCATCGTTCGCCCGCATTCTGAACAGTACAAGGCGTTCACCTATTTATCCCCCTCAACATTCGCCTATATTATATATATACTTATACATAAGTACTATTATACAAGTACTATTACACAAGTACTTTGTATATAGTACAAGTATATGCACATAACAAATAGAGATACTATATTCCAAGTACCTCTATTTGTAGTAAGTATTAGTATATATATAATACTACTTATGCCGCCTTCTCCTTTTTGGCTTTCGCGCGTTTGGCTTTCGCGCGCTCATTCACCTTTTTTGCTGCTTTCGCTGCTTTCGCTGCTGCCTTTCTTTCTTCGATTTCTTTTATAATCGCTGACCGCCTATTGTTTATTAACCATTCCCATACGAACCATGTGCAATAAAATCCGGTACTACTCTTTCTGCAAGTAGCCTCAAGGCTTTGCCATTCGATGGCGTTCAAAATATCTATTGGTAACTGAATTGCCTCTAAAAAGCGGCGTGTATCGCAATCTTTATGAGCCGCCGCATCCTTCACAGCGCACAGGGCGTTTTTAAGGCTTCGTGCCTCTGATTTTGACTCACGGTTTGCCGCACTTTTCATTTGCGCGAATACTTTAGAATCCATTCCAAATGCATTTGTTTTCATAATTGTAAATTTTAATAAGTTAAATAAGTTAATAAAAGTTAATTTGTTTTTGTGGATGGAGGTCGAACCAACAACCGCCATCCGGTACATTTGCTTTTTTTGTGCAATTTATTTGCATATTTAGCAAATTTGCGTTACCTTTGCTGCGAAAAACCGTAAACGGGGCGGGCAAAAGGTGTTAAAACCCGCCCCGTGTCCGTTACTTGGTGCGCTTTTTAACTGTCAAACGCACTATAAAGCAACGGAAAACAATTTCAAAACATACTTTTTCCATTGTTTTCGGTTTTTCTTGTTTATTACTTTGCAGCCGTTGCGGGGCTGCGTGCCGCCTTTCTGATGGTACTACCATCCCTTCCGCGCCGTTTCTATACAGAGCCTCCCCTCTGTTAGTCGTTGCGCGTCCGCCGCATGGTTTACGCCCCACGCCGCGCGTTTGCTATCGTCACATCGCGCGTTGCCTCGCCGGTGTGGCTCACTCGTCATCCTCGATGATACTGTTATTTAATTATAAAAGTGCCCTGTGCGCATATAGAGTATTCAGGGAGGTAAAGAGT
The DNA here is from genome assembly GCA_963615025.1 of Firmicutes bacterium CAG:95. Lineage (GTDB taxonomy): Bacteria > Bacteroidota > Bacteroidia > Bacteroidales > Paludibacteraceae > Colicola. Next base: position 10,544 of record CAVEFV010000014.1, read on the forward strand.
GAGCCATCGCCGGCGCCGGCGATGCTATTTTTGCCAACATTTCAAAGACCGCCTGAAGGGGCGAACCCTCCGCCATATCATCAGGGGCATCCCCCTTTCGACACTGCAAAAGTACGGCTTTTCCCATAGGTACTAAAACTCGCACACAGTCCGAATGGAATAAAAATTTTAGTCGCTTGTAAGTGCCTGTAAATCAATTTGTAATATAGCATTTTTGGGTACTTTACGGTGCCGCCTGCGGTACTTTTGCACGCATTTCTTGGTGGTATTATCAAACGAAAGTTTTAGAGATTTGAAAACACCTAATAGTGTGGTTTGAGGAATTGTTTTGTGATTTTTTTTGCACTGTTTTTTTTGAAATGCTCTTATAGGCGATTTTGTCCGTTGATATTTTGGAAGATTGTTATTAGTATATATGTAAGATAGTTATGTAAGATTATTATATTTGCGAAAAATAATATTAGTACTATGAGTAATAGGGGTTTTTATGGTTGGCGTAAGCAGAGTAGTGCGCGTAAGAATGCTCGTGTAGTTCGTGCTTTTGAGGAGGAGTTGCGAGATAATGTTCGTCGTTCTATGACATCGTCATTGGTTTATGTTGCACCGAAGATGTTGCAGTCGGTGGTTAATCAGGTTGGTTTTTCGGACTATACGGGTGTATTGATAAATTCTTATATGGCAGGAATGTTTGTGAATGGCAAGTATGCTCCTGATATAAAGGGTTTGGCGTTGCCGGGTAGTTGGACTGGTAGTCCTCGTGCTTTATGGAGTTCGAGTGAGCCGGGTATCAAGACTATTCGCATACGAAAGGGTCGTCCGTATATATATTCGACTCGTGAGTTTGTGAAGAAGAATGGCAAGAACACAAAACTTTGGTTGCGGAAGCACACGAGGGAGCGCAGTTCGAATGTTCATTGGTTGATAAACAAGCGGACTTATCGCAATCCTGCTTCTACCGAGTTTATGAAGTTCAACAAGTCGGAGTTTAGTCCTACGGGTTATGGTAGGGATTTGAGTGTGTTAAAGGGTTGTACTCCGTCATTGAGGCGTGGAACGGAGATTATAATTGCCAATGGTGCGCCTTATGCCAAGAGGGTGCAGGAGAGCCATGCTGGTAGTAATGTAATGCCCAAAGGTGTTGCAGACGCTTATGTGAGTGTTGTTCGGAAAGAGTTGGAAAGGAACTTGCGATTGATGTACGGTAAAAATTTGAGGAGATAATAGAATAAAAGTTTTACAGCGTCAAAAATTAGTTTTATCTTTGTGCGTTAATTCATTATTCGTAAGTTTCGTTTTCGGGCAGAGAGGGTTTTTGTTAGTTTTTTCCCTCTCTGTTTTTTTTATTTTTTCTATAATTGTACGAAAAGAATTCCATAGTATTCACAAAATCAAAAGGTTTTATCTTAATTCTACATCTTGTTAGAATAGTACTATATTAGTCTAACGGCTTGTTTTATATATCTTTGTGTTTGAAAACAACAATTTATTCTATATGAAAGAGAAAATTTTGGCTTTATTGACAGCAAGCAATGGACAGTACAATCTGCCAAAGGATGTGCTTGACAAGATTGCCAATACTGCCCCGAAATTTGAGAAAGAGGAGGAGTATTCCAATTGGGTTGAGAGCATTAAGCCTTTTATGGCTCTTATGCAGAGTTACTCGGACAGCCGTGTAACCAACCTAATGAAAGACAACGAGGCTCTAAAGGCTCAAATTGGTGGCAATGGCAAGGGTGCAGGCGATGATTTGGAAGAAAGGCTGGGCAAAATGCTTGAAGAAAAAGTAAGTAAGACGCTTGAAGAAAAGATGGCGGGTTACAAGGAACTCAATTCAAAGTACGAGGAATTGCAGAAGAAACAGAAAGAGCAAGAAGAAAATTCCAAAATCACCAATTTTAAGCAAACGGTGGAACGAATAGCAAAAGAGGTCGGTTTGGACAACGAATTACTCGGTCTTGTTTCTGGTGGTATCGCACCGGATAGCGATGAGAAATCAATCAATGAGTATCTCTCTAAATGCAAAAAGACTTTTATTGATAAGGGTATTCTTGAGTTGGAGGGAGAAAAAACTACCGACGAGGCTGCCGCAAGGAAACGCGCTGACGATTGGGTAAAAGCACAGGCAGAAGCCATAAAATAAGTTTAACTTTAATCATTAAAACAATATGGCAGTTACATTCAAAAGTAAATCCGCTTTTGCAGGTAATGTACCTTGTTTCCAAGTACAACCCGTTCTCAATGAGGTGATGGGTTATATGCTTGAAAATGCACCTGCGAATGGCGAAGTAGTACCTATGGGGACGCCAATTCTTGCGGACTCCAAAGGGAAAACAGCGAAAATATGCAAATATGCCGTTATTGAGAAGAAAATTGATGCAAAGACTTTCATAGCACAACGCATTGGTTTCTTGGCAGTAGGTGATAGCATATTTGTTTCGGGAGGAGCAGTATTATCCGTTATCGCTTCTATTGACGAGAGTTCAAGGACAATCACCTTGAAAGCAAATAACTCGGAGTTAGAGGCAGGAAAAATAGTGCTTGAGGGCGTTTCTGAAACAGCAAACGATACAACAACTCTAAAGGCGGTTTCTACCCCAAATAGAATTGTTGCTCATAGCGCAGTTGTAAAAGAAAATGATAAGACAGTGAGCGCAGCATTCAAAGCAGTGGCAATCCAAAATGTCCTGAACTACCCACAAGAGTGGCTTAACGAAGAGGCATTCCCCGGCTCAACCCTGCTCAAAGGCAATCCTCATATCTTTTTCGTAAACCAATAAAAGGAGGAATAGACTATGGCAGAATACAATTTTTTCAATAGCCCTATTTTCCAAGAAGCACTAAAGGAAGTAGGATATAGAATGGACGCGGCATCGCAACGAAATGTTGAGATTTTTGGTAAGACTTGGTACGGAAAACACTTCAGTATGGCAGAATTTGCCAAGACTAAAGACGAGTTCTCCGCATTACTCGGACAAATGCACCTCGATATAGCCGCTTCAACAATCAATCGAAACGCAGCACCTCCTGTAAGACCTCTTGACGGATTTGGTCTGGTAAAAGCAGAAATGCTCACTTTTGCACACACCTATCCTATGCAAGACGAAGACATCCGTGCTATCGTAGAATACTCTCGTTACTATAATCGTTCTTCTGAAAGACGACAAGTAATCGACTATATCACAAAGAAATTGTGGAATGTACGCCAAAAAGCAATCAATGGCGTGAACGAGAGATTGGATATTATGATTTTGGGACTCCTTTCCAACGAGGGTAAGTTTACCTTTACAAAAGAAAATGACCCGAACTCTCCTTTTATCGGCAAAACAATTAACTTTGGTTTCGACGAATCACACGCTGCAAGCGTAACAACCGATTGGACTGATGCAAATAAAGCAACCGTCGATATTATAGCAGACATAGCAGCAGTAATAGAGAATGCAGACCACAAACCTACGAAGATGCTTATGCGTCGCAGTACACTGAACTTCATTCTTTCTACTGCAATCTTGAAACGCTATATCAATGGTACTGACAATGCCAGCCGATTGATTGTAGAAGCACAAGTAAATGCAGAGTTGGAACGCTTGGGCTTACCAACTATCGAGGTCGTAGATAAACTCTCACGCACCATAGATGGAACAGCCGAGAATAAGTTTAATCCGTTTACCGACGGTAAGATTTTGTTTGTTCCGGAAGATAATTTCGGCACAATCGAACACCTTATCACGAACCACGACTTGGGTATTGATGACGATGGCGTTACTTATGGCAAGTATAACCACATTGAGGTCGCTTCTTGGATGCAAGGACTCAAAGAGGGTACAAGCCATACCGAGTTTGTCAGCGCAAGCCTAACAGGTACTCCTATATGGGAAAATGCACTTGATTGCTATTCACTTGATGTCCTACCATCAACTCGATAAGTATGACAAACCTGCAAGCATTTAAGGCTGCATTAAGACCATATAGTCTTCCGAAAGATAGTATCGAACTCATACTAACCCAGTATGGGTTTGATACTTCGGAGGAATATGAGGTCGGAGATGAGAAGAATTTCTACACAGCAGTCATTGATGGACTGACAATGCTCGTTTCTCTCAAAAAAGAGAAAGACGCTGGCTCGGAAAATGACTATGACACAGATAAAATAGAGCGCAGAATATCAACATTGAGAAGACGATGGGGTATTGAAGACCCAGAAGAAGAAGAGGTTATGTTCATTGACAGAACAGGCGAGTGGTGATTATGGATAGGTATTGTGATTATATCAAAATATATGAACTACAGGGGGAATTATATGACCCTTTCGCAGAGAATGACGAGATAGAGAGAGAACTCGTCTATGAGGGGGAATGCAAGTCCTTATTGGCTCATTTCAGGGGCAATAGGTCGTTACCCGATGCCGAAAACTACACCATCACAATACCAGACCCCGACCTGACCAATATAAACATACGAAATGTTGCTTACCTCAATACAAATAATAATGAAGATGACTTGGTCAAACTGACAATCATTGAGGTAAAACGATATGAAAGGAATACTGTGATACACGCTATTGCACTAAAAGACGGAGATAAAGAGTGATATGGAAGAAGATATTCAAAAACTATTACTTGGATTTATCCGCAATTTGAATATCACAAATTGTGATACATATCTTGTCAGACCGCATATAACGGGTTCACAGGAAAACAGAAAACGCAGTTATGTGACAATAGGCTACCCCAATGGTATTGTATATAAAGGGGCGTTTGCGTACTCGGAGGGGTTGATAACCATTGGAACAAAAGACAAAATGGACACTCTCGGACTGCCCAATGCAGGCGAGATAACGAGAATATCCAACATCATAAGAAACTCATTCCCTTATATTACCGAAGAGTATTCTCTGCTTGATTTTGAATTCTCAAGCGATGATAGCGACGGTATGGGATGGCATGAATACTACTATTCGTTCCACATATATATTAACAAATCTAATTAAGTAAACAATTATGGATGAACAAGTAAGAAAAGCGAAAGCCGTCATCGGAATTGACCAAGTCCATTTTTTGAAACATACTGATGGAGAGCCTGCAATCAACGATACATTGTTGGCTCAAACCACAGACTGGTTCTCGGTGGCAACAATTAAAGGCTCATTGGAAGTCGCTCAAGACCCATTATCCAAGACAATGGTTCACATTGACCAAAGTTCAGTGCCAATCGGTATCTCTGTAGAGGCAGGAGATTTCAATATCTCATTTAATATGCCATCTCTCGTAAGTTCCAACTTAAGCACTTGGCTGCACGGTAAGAGTGAAACCAAAATCACCCACAACAACAAAGAGGGGTATGGCTACGACTTTACAGAGGAATTGGAGAATATGGTTCTCGCCCTTGTAACAAAGACTGGAGAAACATTCCTATTCCCCAATATACAAGGCGCAGTAACAATGGCTCTTGTTGATGATGTATGGGTGCTTCAATATAGCGGTGCTGTGTTGAACGCAACCAACGAGGCAAACAAGTCTGTATATATTCTTGCAGACGCTACAGCCTAAATTATGAAGAGAGTGTGTCATTTCTTGGCACACTCTCTGTTCTCGTGGGATAGAGTAATAGGAAACTCGCTATACTCATAATATGGAGTTGATGGTTCGAATCCGTCTCCCGCAACTAATACAATACAAAAAGCAATGAAATCTCCAAAACAAGCAGATATGGAGTCCCAAAAGGCTCTTGTAGATGTGATTAACAACAAGAAAGAACTTATCACATTGACTAATGGGAAAAAAGTAAAAATCGGCTATCTAACTTTCGATACACAAGATAAAATAGACTCTCTTTTCGTAGATTACGAATTGAAAAAGAAATCTATCGATAAGGATAATCCGTTGCAATTAAAGAAAGCACGGAAAGAAACAAGAAAATTCTATGCACAAACGATTGCAGCAGCAATAATCAATAATTATATCGGGTTAAGACTATTTTGGGGCATAAAATGGCGTATCATATACCGCTGGTGGAATATCAATGGCACAGATTTCCAAAACATAGTCCTTGAAGCAAAAAAAAAAGTAGCGGAACCGCAGTACTTTCTGGGTATGGCATTATTGACGAGTATAATAGATACATGGACGATGCTGACAACGAAGGAAGCCGAAGCATTCCGTCAAGAACTCGAATTGGCAAGCAAGCAGCATTCATAGAGAAATTCCCCGCTTTCGGGCAACCATTAACTTTATTGGGAGGACTGGTAATAATTCCGTATTGGGGGTATAAAAACCTCTCTATGGCAATGGCAGATATTATGCTATCCGACCTGCCGAGAGTGGAGTATAGAAAAGAAAAGATTACAAAAGCAGATATTGATGAGGCTGTCGAAAGGACTAAAGAACTACAAGCGCAAATCTCAAAAAGAGGACTCGGAATAAGTATGAAAAATATAGTCAAGACAGAAGACTATATAAATAAATCGGGCAAGGAATAATCCCCTGCCCAATTTATTATTTGACCTTTACCCCTACACATTCAAATGTTCCCTTAAATGAATTCCCATTGGAAGATTTAAGCGTATCATAATTTTTCCATTTCAATTTCCCATTAACAATCTTTGCAGGCTCGTGTATTGTTATCATTGTTATTAAATATCCATTTTGATAAGAAGAATTGGATGTATGCGGAAATACACAATATGGCTTCCCGTCTCCAGTCTTGTCTAAATAAACCTCCGTTTCTCCTTTTGCGAAAAGTCCGAATACTTCCATCTTTGCATCATTAGTATCGTCTGGGTCTATTTGCAATACCCATTCATATTCTTGTGCAACAACTTCTTTCTCATCAGTCCATGTCCCACTCATTGTTATATTCCATGTCCCTAAAAACTGCTTTCTATAGTCTGGCTGCTCGACCTCGTTAATACCACTATTGCAGCAACAAAGCAGAATACTGACTACAAAAAGTGGAAAAATGTAAAAAAGTTTGTTTTTCATAGATGATGTTTGTTGATTTTGTGTTGATGATTTTATTACAATTCCGAAATACTGATTGTGCCACTTTGACCCATACAAGTTACCTTATATGCCCCATCGGCTCTATGCAAATTACCCTCTGTTATAGAGAAATTGATTGTCAGAGCGTCTTTTTGCAAGCACAACATATTGCAATTCTCCAATAGGCACAGATAATACAAGTCCCTATCTTCTTTGCAGAAACTCTTTTCCCGTAAGACCTCTCCTTTTGAGGTATTACAACGCCAAGTATTAAATTCAAGGCTAAAACCATCAAATTTAATCTTTACATTTACTTCTTTGTCGAAATCCATAATCCTGTTTGTTTTTATTGTCGCAAAGGTAATAAAAAATATACAGAATATCAAAACATTTATCAAACTTTCTATTGAAATATCGTTATAAATCATTGATTGATAGTTTGTTATATAGTATATTTTTATTATTTTTGCGACAAAACAGATATGAGATGAGCCGTAGTAAATACAAATTATCGAGAAAGGAACGGAATAATAAGTCTAATATGTTGAAAACGCCTTTGCAGAAATGCGATGATATTCCAACGGTGGACGATATAATCAAAGATGACGCAATGTTGGTGCGTGTAGCGTTTATATCGAACCTAATGGTAAGGAATTGCACTTCTCAACAAATGCAAGCGCAGTATAAAGAGCATTTCAATGAGGATATATCGTATTACAAAATATCCAAGTTGCGTAATGCTGCGAGAATGGTTTACTACATACAGATTGCACAGGAGAGAAATGCTCAAATCGCAGACGAACTGATGAAAGCAGAGTGGGAGGCACGAGAGTTAATGGACGCTTGGGATAGGAGCAAAGAGGGGAATAAAAAACACATTAAACACAAAGCAAAATCCGACGGGAGTGAGATGATGACCTACGATTTGGACGAAGAAACAACGCAGACGGATGTAACTGCCGGCGATGTGAAATACTTGGAACAATTATCTAAAGTGCGGCAGAGGGTTATAAACATATTAGGTCTTGAAGCACCAAAACAACAACCGGTTCAAACAACTATGCCATCTGTTACTATCAATGTGGTGGATAAAGAACAAAGAAACATAACTGTTGAAGATGTGAATATAGACAATGAGTGAAGAGGTACAAAATAAGAGGCAAATTGATGTATTGGGGAATATCTACAATAACATCAAACGAGGAGTAGAGAACGGCAAAACTCTCATATCGCTACAAGGCAGTTCTCGTAGCGGGAAAACACGAAATACTGTTATCTGGCTTGTTACGCAAGCCTTACAATCTGTTCTGAAAATATCCATTGTACGAAAGTCTTTGCCTGCGTTGAAGCGTTCCGTTCTTGAAGATTTCAAGATTGTGATGTTGCAAATGGGGCAATGGGAAGATAAAAGGTTCAACAAAAGCGAAAATATCTACACTTTTCGTAATGGTAGCATAATAGAATTTTTCTCGGCTGATGATGAACAAAAAGTGAGAGGGTCAAGCCGTGATATTCTTTTCTGTAACGAGGCGAACGAGTTGTTAGAGGCTGAATTCAAGCAGTTAAGAATGCGTACAAGAAAGTATGTTATTATTGACTATAACCCCTCTTTTACAGAGGAACATTGGATATTTCCATTAAGAACCGATAAACGGACTTATCACTTTGTCAGCACATTTAGAGATAATGTATTTCTTGAACCTGCTATTGTACAAGAGATTGAGTCATACAAGGAAACTGCACCCGCCCTTTGGCAAATCTATGGTATGGGAGAGTTTGCAATTATAGAGGGATTGGTATATCCAAAAGATAATTGGGACATTATTCCCGATGTTGATTTCCCCGATTGGCTGAACGAGGGTTTCTTGGGAATTGACTGGGGCTTCAAAAACGACCCGTCTGCTTGTGTCCATGTAATAATAAGCGGCAAAGATGTTTATGTAAAGGAAATCTTTTATGAATTAGGATTAAGTACGGAGGATATCGCAGACCGATTGGAAGATTGGATGGATGTGCAGAAATACTGTGATATTGACAATAGGCTTGTTACAGACCTTGAGAACGCAGGTATTCCTTTGCTGACTATGACACAGAAAAACAGTGAATCAATCTTGACAGGTATAAGGCTGCTCAACCAAAGGAAAATCCATGTTACTGAAAGCAGTTCTGACTTGATAAGAGAGTTGCGTAATTATGTGTATAAGAAAGATAGACACGACATTTATCAAACAAAACTAAAACCGATTGACAAGTTTAACCACCTGCTTGACGCTCTGCGATATGTGATATATGCAGAGTTCAAGCAAGATGAGATAGACAACGAAGAAAAGCATTTGTCAAAATATGATTTAGGTTTCCCCATTTAATACCATAACAATATGAAAGCAAAAGAAATTATTGATTCTATTGGTCGCTCAACACAAAACGGAAGACCAATGATTTACCCTCTCTATGAAGCACTTGTGTATTTGCTATACAGAATGGGCTATAATCGCAGGCATATCGCAGATGCATTAAGAGTACACCCTGACACGGTATCGTATGCTCTAAAAATAGCGCGAGACCACATAGACATACAAGATGCCAATGTAACGAACTTTGTAAAGGAAATCTCTGTACACACTGTATCACTACAACCCCATTTCGAAGAAGATGAAGATAATGGAGTGCAAAAGATTAGAACCCAATTATTGATTGATGGATATATATACTAAACACTAAATATAGAATGATTATGGAAAACAATACAGTAATAAAAAATGCAAAAGGCATAAAATCCGCTGTTGTAACATTATTGGATAATAGCAAGGTGGATGAGGCACTCGAACTCTTTCAAAACAACTCGGCTATTGTAGATTGTGCATTGAATGAGTATCAAACAGAGAGCCATAAAATCAAATTTAGAAAAGACAAACAGATTAAGGGGAAAGATGATTATATCACTCACAAACTGCCATTGAACACACAGAGTTATATCAACGAAGTAGAGTTGTTCTTCCTATTAGGACAGCCATTGAAATGGGAGATGAGGAATAGTCTATCCGAGCAAGAAGAACTCAAAGACGCATATAAACTATTTCTTAATTTTATTCGAGAGCAACACTACGATAGCAAGAATAGGATTATCAAAAGGCTTGCCGGTGCTGAAACGGAATGCGCCAAACTATATGCAATCTACAAAGACGAGGGGGAAAGGAAAATAAAGACAATTATATTGTCAAAGAGTTTGGGGTATGATATTAGACCTCTGTTTAATCGGTATGGCGATATGAAAGCATTTGCCGTAGGCTGTAATTTAAGAACTGCTGACGGAAATAATGTGAAACACTGGGACATATATACGGCAGAAACCATTTATCATTGCGAGATGTCATTAGATAGCGAGAATAATATAGGCTGGACTGTTGTAAAAGAAAAGAATAACATTGGAAAGATACCAATTATATACTTTTCTCAACCTAAAGCGTGGGATGGCGCACAAGAGCGTATAGAACGCCTTGAGGAAATGGATAGCAAGACGGCTGACATCATCGACTATACAGATAACCCAATTCTTATCCTTGATAAAAAGGTTAAGAATAACCTTGCAGGAGCAAAGGAGGTCGGCAAACTCATACAAGTAGATAGCAAAGACTCTGTTGTCAAATACTTGGAAGTACCTAATCAAAACGAAGCCAAGCAACAAGAAAGGGATAATTTAGAGGAAAGCATTTATTTAAGTACGCTTACTCCGGATTTCACATACAAGAATGTGAAAGGTCTTGGTGCAATCTCTGGTGCAGCAATATCAAAAGCCAATATGCTCGGCTATATAAAACGCCTTAATCGAATGGAGATATACGATGAGGCTTTTGAGAGAGAGTGTAACCTAATCAAGGCTATCCTGTCAAATATCTTGTATATCGAAAAAAGAGATATGATAAATAGAATGGACATTCACCATGTGTATCAAGACCCTGCTATCGGTATAGACGATAATAGCGAGGAAATATCAAGGTGGGTTGAGATGGGTATGATGAGCCGAGAGGCTGCCGTTGCTTCGAACAGGAATATCCAAAACAAAGAATTGGAGGTAGAACGGCTTGAAAACGAAGAAATTAACAACAATGAAACAGTAGTACAACAATGACATATTTACCATTACTTATAGCAGTCAGTAAAACAGGTGGAGCATACTCCAATTCTTTGGAGTATGAAGAACCTTTTGACACCCATGCCAAATATGGTCTTTGGATTAAGCATAGTCCGTTCACAATAAGAGCAAAACCAAAAAATATCATCTCACAAACTTGGAAAGATGAAGAAGGCGATGATATATTTATTCCTGATACTATCTATCACGAGCCTTATACTATTGAGTTGGAGTTTATATATCTTGAAACCGACCATAATGCCAATGAAAAAATCCGTTCTTTTATACAAGAGATAGAGGGGAAATGGTTAAAGATATATGACGGATATACCCAAATAGGGCGGCAGGCTGTCATCCTGTCCGAGTGCGAAGAAGACCCAACATTTAAGCGTAGGACTTGGGATTATGTGTCATTTAAAGTAAAATTTAATGTCAATGACCCGGACACAAACATCGTATTAAGTTTATAACATAAAATCAGTGCAGTATGAAAGTATATAGAAATGTTGTAGTTGATAATTCCGTTAAACAACAAGTCATATTTGAAATAGGGGAAGCAAACTATTCCGGAACAGATATGGGGGAACGGAAAATTACCGCAACCATAAAGCACCAAACGATAATAGATTTTCAAGTAGGGGACTATGTGGAATTGGATATGGCAGATTTGCTTGGTGGTCATGGCACGGAGCGTTTCTATTTATTTACTCTTCCAACGATAAAGAAAACCGCACGCTCTGGCAGCGTCGGAGATGCTTTTGAGCATAATGTAACATTCTACCCTGCTCAATATGAGTTGAACATAACCCAAATGAGAGATATTCTCCACCAAAACAGTGTAGAAGAGATTACGGCTGAAAATTTTGTCTATACGGGTTATGATGAGTTCTCGTTCTTTGGTGGAGCGCATACACTAATGCGTAGAATTTTGTATGTTCTACAAGAGAGGTTCGGAACAACCGGGACTGCGGGTATAGATTACTGGGACTATGTGATAGCAGAGTCGGTAGATGAAGATATAAATACGGCACTTGAGAAATTCCAATTTGACTTTTCGGGCAACTCTGTATGGGACGCTTTGTGTAAATTAAATTTGGAGGACGGGGTTAATACTGACTTTTTCATAGTTGGAAGAATGATTTATGTCGGTTTCAAAAGACCGAATATATTAGGAGTTGATAGTGATAATATCTTGCAGGAAGAACCGTTTATTTTCAAGTATGGTAAGACATCTCACTTGCCGATAGGAACTAATCACGGGAACTTGTTTTCGATTACCAAAAGCATAGGAAACACATCACCAATCACGAGGCTATATGCTTATGGGGATTCGAGAAACTTAAATCGGTTTTATGCTTCCGACAGATTGCGGTCGGGTCGTTATGTCAGCAAACTAATGCTGCCGTCTTTCAATAATGACGGCAAGACGGACTGGATTGATTCTATTGATGGCATAAAGAAATTTGGTATAAGAGAGGCTACTCAAAGTTTTCCCGAAATCTATCCCTCTTTACGCTATATAACATACGGCGATTTACGGACAATACAATATGTTATAATGCTTGATAATGGCGGAGGTCTTGGTACAGCAGGCAGGATTGACCTTACTACTCCTATCGCACGAATACAATGTTATAGAGTAGAATATGACGCTAATGGTGTCTCCCAATTAGTCCGTGCTTATCCTAAAAATAAACTTGCAGTATTTATTCACGCAACAGGCAAAACGGTAAAGTGTGTTCTTTACCCAAGTCAGGCGGAACAATATACTGCTGACTTTGGGAACTTACCCAAAGAGGGTACAAGTGAAAATGATGCAACAGTAATCGAGGGTTCTTGTTTCTGCGTACACGACGACGGGTACGAAGACTATCTCACAACAACTACTATTCGTAAAGACTGGTTTGCCAATCCAGAAGATATACAAGATAGAACGCAAAGGCACGAAATAGAATTGCACCAAATTGAATATACAGATGACTATTGGATAACAGATGTATTTATATTTGATGACAATTACCCTTATGACGACCAAAAGTTTTTCAGCAGAGAGCCTTATTCGGTATATTGCTATCCTCATATAAACAAGAAATATAACAATGGTAGCGAGGCTTCGGACAATCTTGCAATCAATGAAATAGTAGCGGTCGAACCAGTTACGATTGTTGATACGGATATGAATAAAGAGAACGGAAAGGGGCAGAAAACTTTCGTTATCTATATGCGTGATTTCGGGTTTATGATAAACGAGCAAGCATATTCGGGGCAATATCAATGGCTTGTAAATGGAGAGTTTAAGGTCAATTTCCTTGATGGGTATATGGCAGGTCTTGATTTTACCGTATCAGCAAAAGGAGATGGAGTGATACCTGCCTATAAATCAAATGGGGATTTCAATACGGATTGGTTTGTGGGTGTCAATAAGACAATAGCAATGAATGCTCTTAAAATGGGTGCATTTTGGAGATTGATATGCAATAGAAATACAGATAATGAGTATTCCTATATGCCCAACGCCATACTTAACCCGCAAAAGGGCGACCATGTGGTATTCCTCAATATCTATATGCCCGATTTATACATATTGGCTGCCGAAAAAAGATTATTGGTTGAGGCACAGAAATATCTCAACGAACACGATAATGGAGATATAACATATAGTCTTGACCTTGATAAGGTTAGGCTTGCTCAAATTCCTGCGTTTGGTTTGCAAATGCGAGAGGGGGCGGTTATGAGAATTGTAGATGATGACTTGAAAGTTTATACAGAGAATGAAGAGGTATATCTTTATAGCAATAGTGATGGTTTGTTGTCCGAGATAGATTTATCTTCTCAACCAACAATAATCCGAAAGGTAACAAACATTGAAGTCCCATTTAGGAATTTCAATTTCGGAGATATTCGTATCGCAGAATTGGAATTGCTTTATGAATACAAATATAAATTGGTGGGCATTTTTGTTAAGAATGGCAGGGAAACAATCAATGCAGAAATACTCGATATAAAAAAGTCGGATAATGGTTTGTGTCTGGTAACCTATAAAATGCCGCAATTAGTATTCAATCGTTATGGTATGTTCTATGTGGGATATGCCATAAAAAATGCAGATGAATTGATATTAAGCGGCATATTGGCTTTCAAGCAGACATTTGAATTTAAGCCCAATAAACATTATACTATTGAGATAGGTATTATAGCAGGAGAGGTTAAGGGCAATTCTTTAATTCTCACATCGGGGATAGATAGATTATCTTCCGTATATTATCCCGACGCAGAGATAACAAAGGAAAATACGGAGTATGATGGGGTCGTCAATCTAACATTTGAGTTTGATACAAGTTCGGCATTTAACGGAAAGAACCCATATTATATAGCGTTAGACTTTGAATATAGTAATACTCAAAAAGTATCAGCACGATTATTATCAATAAAAGAGAGCAATACAAGTTCTGTCGGTGAATATGCGAACTTTGTCGATTTGACAATAGACACCCTCAATATCAAAATCAATGATAGTGTTAATGAGTATCAGGTAGGAGGAACGAAATCAAGTGGAACATATTCAAACACAAAGGGAGGCTCTTCAAAAGAAATAACGGCAACGGTCAAGGAAAAGAGAATGGCAACCGCTTGGCAAGCAATGTCAAACGAGATAAAAGACACCTCGATTATTACTACTCAAAATACAAAGACCAATGAACAATTGGCAAATATAGCACGGAGGAATTATCGGGAATTGGAAAGCCTAAAAGACAATATCTTTGACCCTGACGGAAGCATAAGCGAGGTGTTTCTACAAACTATGCTCTTGCAGGTTGGTGCTAATTCTATGAATTATACGCTTGACAACACAAAGGTATTTAACAAGACTTATAGGAATGTCGAATTTGTGGAAGATGAGAATGGAAAATGGTCAATACACTTTGGTAGAGATATTTTAAGACACTATGTTTATACAGAGGGTTCTCAATTAGGGACTTGGTCTATTTCTCAAAGTGAAACAGTCGTTTTGGATAATAACGAGGTCTATTACATAGCGTTGAAATGTGAACGAAATGGTAGTACGGGACAATGGATTATTGACACGGAGCAGCACAAAGTTGATGAAGAAGATGACTATTGGTACTTCAACTATGGTATCATAGGCGTTGCGGAAGAAACATACCGAAATCTTACCGAAACACGAGGGAATGTATTTGTCTATGGGGACAATATCAATGCAGGCAAGATAGTTACAATAGACGGTAATAGTTACTTTGACCTTACGGGAAATAGTTTCCAATTAGGCGACAAACTATCTTACAAGAACGGCGTTCTAACAATAGGTGGAGTAAATGATAGTAGCGTAGGTAGTATTCTTACACGATTAGGACTTGTAGAGTCCGACATCAACAATTTAGAGATTGGCGGTGAGAACCTCTTCGATTTTGGCGACCCTTACCAACTCGAAGCAGGTACGAGCGATTATGCTTTTGTTGTGCTGTTAGGCAACTTGCAGAACGGGGAGAGTTACACTTTCTCGTGCGAGAAATCGGAGTGTGTGGCAGGCACGGCAACGAAGTATAGTGTTGTGTTGTATGACTTCGCAGCAGATAAGTCTATACAGTCCCAGACCCTTGCTATCGGCAACACTACACGGTCGTGTACATTCGATATACCCGATGGCGACACCAACTACTGCCTGTTACTCTATGCAGGTGTAGTCGGTTCTACCGCAGGCAACACCGTCCGTTGGTCGAACATAATGATACAGAAAGGGAACATGGAAACGGCGTACCAACAGCCTGCGTGGAAACAGTTGTACTATGAGTCTGAAACGAACATCGGATATGTTGCAACTACATTGATTCAATCGAAAGTACTGCTCACCAACCTCCCCGCAGGCAAGTACAAGGCAATGATGGGTATAGAAACTCCCGGAGCAGGAGCAACCAGTACCTATATGTCCAACTCGTGTCTTGTATGGTATGACGCAAGTTTGAGCATTCCTCCAGACAGTGATATAATGCCAAGTTACAGTAATCGTATTCTTGCTGTTACCGATTGGGGCGAGGAGGTAACGCTTACTCAAACGGCGAATGTCGCTGTCTATACAGGTACAAAGGAGTGGGCGTTAAAGGCTATCAAAGGGGAACTCGGTACTATTGAGTTTTCTGCCGATGGCACTTGGAGCATATTGTTTGCGCATATATCTACCTATATCACGGATGCGAACTTGGGAGAAACGAGAGCGTTGGACTATCTGAAAGCCGCATTGCAAGGCTCAACAGATGTGGCAGGCGGTCTGCTGATGACCAATGTGCTAATGCTGAAAAACGAGAAGAACAAAGTAACCGCAGGTATGAGTGGTCTGACGGGAACAAGCACCGACCCCGAGAAAGTCTTGCTATGGGGCGGCGGCACTTACGCAGAAGCCCTGAAAGCCATACAAGGGTTAGCGTATCTGCCTGTCCTGCTGACCAAAGTAGGCGCAGGGAGCAATATAGGCTGCCTCAAAGTGATGAGCGATAACAAGACCATAATGGTAACGGGAGCAAACGACACTATGAATGTCGTGATTACCTCCGAGACCTCCGACTATATCTCAAAAAACATATACAACGGGTATTATTACAGTTACCAATACTACGAGTTTATAGATATACCTATCCATGAACCGCAAACCAAAGAGTTGTTGTCGCTGCCACTGCTGCCCGACCAAAACCTCACACTGAACATAGACGATATACTCCTTTGCACCAAAAATGCTGCTACTTTGGGTGTCTATTCATCCTTTGAGTTCTCTGTTCAACTGATTAACGAAAGCACCACTACCTATGTCCCGTTGGTCGCCAAATGTGCGATATTGTATGTCAACTACTTCAATGAATCCACGCTAACCGAACGGTGGGTTGCTTCACTCCGTGCCGATGTAGTATTTGATACAATTGCGGTAAGTGTAGCGTCAACTAAATCGGAAGCCTATATAGGTGTTAATCATAGCCAATGCACGCCATTAGACGGAAAGACATTGGATAGTAGCGTAACATATTATGTGAAGTACCAATCGGATATGGGTACTATAACAAGAGCCTTTACTACTGATTTGTCAGAAGAGAACGGCGTAACAGGGTTGTCGGTTGCGGACTACCCTATAACCAACACCGGTGCAGGCTATATAAAACTCATTGCCGCTGATATTGTAGCGACTGATACGGGAAGTTGCAGTTTCGGCAAACTATCTCTCTTTGATACGAACGGATTGTGTATTATCGCCTCCGACGGCATAACCTTACAAAAAGGGACAAGCCGCTTTATGGTTAATATCTCCGACCAACTCAATATAGCATTGGACGGTCTGCCAACCGATAACAACACAGAAAAAGAGAACCGACTCTATTACAAGGAGGACAATACAGGCGCACGGACGCTTATGTTATCCAACCCTGCACAAAATTCGTAGAAATGTGGGAAAATAGATGGGATGAGTAAAGAGTAATAGATAATAAATTGATAGTAATTTTGTACTTGTAAATATATATTATGAGCATACAAGAAGAACTAAAACAACAGGCTATAGAATATGGTCTATGTGAAAAATGGCAGAGAGAGTGGGGGGAACCCACAATCGCTGATTTGTGTGATAAGTTTATTAAGGGGTTAGACTTTTGTATTAAGCACAACTACCCGACAATAGACTATTTAGATAGGCATTTCAAAGGCAAGGTAGAGCAGTATGGTATTTATATCAATGAAAGGGCGGTGTCGCATAGTCAGTTATATGTGGTAGCCAATGGAGATAGTGTAGTTGATGTGTACGCCTCTACGGTATGTTCTGTATATGCTCGTCATAACTCACATATAAGGTTATATGTTCCTGCGCAAGCCTTTATGTATGTGTCTATGTTCGACGATTGTACTATAGAGGTGGTTGAGAAAGGTGATGGAGCAACAATATGCGTTTCTTTATTTGGCGGAACGATAAAGAATGAGAATATGATAACAAGAATACATTATAAGACAAAACAATAAAAGAATATCAATATGGCAACTAACAGTGTAAATATCGGTCTTGGTATAGATGATAGTCAATTCCTATCAAGTCTTCATAAGGATTTGAATGATTTTACGAAAATCACGCGGTTAATGGAAACTGCGGGGCAAATCAAGTTGAATGTTAAGGCTGCCTCAACTCAAAAGATTGTTTCTGACTTCCAAGCCACAATCAAAAAGATAAACAAACTCAAAGGGACTATTGGCACATATAGTAAAGATGGGAACGCATTGCAATTATTCAAGTTTTCCGACTTGGGTAATTCCGACATAGCAACCATTAAGAACACCATAAAGACATTGAATAAGGATTTGAGCAATGTCCGAGTTAAAGGTGGTGTGAACAACGATATGAACAAAACCATTGAGTTGTTGCAGAAAGCAGTGGATTTGGCTGCTGCTTTTCGGAATGAAACCAATAAACTTTCAATGGTTACGGCAAAGGGTAAAGATAGTCAAATTTCCAAACGATTGAAAGAATACGAGCGGGTAGAGAATGCTATTGCAAAACTGAAAGCCAATTTGAAAGATGTCGGGAGTGCGTCCTCTATTCCTGCGTTACAAAAACAATTAAGCCAACTAAATAAAATTGCCAATACTCAACGGTCTGCCGACGCGTCGCTAAAAACGAATATATATGCCAAAGAAACGAAGTCTATTGAGGCTGAAATAGCAAAGATTGAGGAATTTATAGCCGCTAAAAAGCGTGAGGCAGAAGCCCGTAAGTTGGATAGGCAATTAAGTACTCAAACACGGAATTATCAAAAGGCGCAAGACCGAAATGATTTGGTTGCTATGCGGAATGCCAAGAATAAGGAAGCAGCCATTTATGAGAGCCAATATAACCGTACTGGAGATAAATCAGCAAGAGTTAATGCAGAGGCAGCAAGAGCAGAAGTCGCTGCTATACAACAGAAAATAGAAATCCAAAAAAAAGCGACTCAAGAACGCAAACAGGCGATTGCACTTGAAACAAAGGCAAAACAGATTGAGGCAACTATTTCTTCTACAGGGGACAAGTCAATCTCTGACCTCAAAAGGCGAGTTACATTATCTAATCAACTCGTTGAAACATATAAGAAACTGCAACAACTTACTGGTGTTGATTATTCTAAAGAAATCAATCGTGCAAAGAATACGGTTGACCCTGTAGAAGCCCGGTACAGCAGGGATTCGGATAATATAAAAAATCGTATTGATGTAGCGAAACAGAATAATGATTTGGAAGAACTGCGTAAGGCTCAATTGTCGTATGCCCGACTGAATGAGCGTATGGCAGGTTACTCCGGGAATGATACATATAGGCAAGAAGCAAAGTCTGCTCGTGAGGCGGCAAGGGCTACTCAAGAACTCATAGAAAGCAAACGGAAAGAGGCAAAAATAGAGCAGGAGAAACTAAAGGCTCTGAACAAACTGAAATTTGCAGAGCAAGACTATGCCCAAGCGCAAAGGCGTAATATAGGTAAGAATGTCGCTCAATATAATAGTGAGATAATGGCATTGCAAAAACTGATAGCCGCCAAAAGACAATATCTTCGAGCAAGCGGAGCAGACAAGAATGCAATCTTAAACAATGCTGATATAAAAAGGCTGCAAGAACAACTATTACTATTAAGACAAAATAAGGACGCTTTATTAGCACAAAACAGGGCATATTCATTACAGAAAACACTTTTAGGCAGTCTTCGAAATCTTGCTACCCGATATTTCGGTCTATATGCAGTCATAAACTTTGCCAAGAAAATGGCGGAGACGCTTGGCTATTTTCAACAACAAAGAGTTGCGTTAGAGGCAATCACACAAGATGTACAGAAAGCCAATACCATATTCAAACAACTGCAAGATTTCTCTGTTAAATCTCCGTTTCAGTTCAAACAATTAGTAAGTTTTACCAAACAATTATCTGCGTTCCGAATACCGACAGACGAACTATTTGATACGACAAAGAAATTAGCAGATATATCGGCAGGTTTGGGTGTTGATATGCAGCGTATTATCTTGGCTTATGGTCAAGTCCGTGCCGCTGCCGTATTAAGAGGACAAGAACTCCGACAATTTACAGAGGCGGGTATTCCTCTTGTTGATGAGTTAGCAAAGAAATTTTCTGTACTTGAGGGGCGTGTGGTTTCGACAGGTGAGGTGTTTAAGCGTATATCCGAGCGGCAAGTATCTTTTGAGATGGTCAAGGAGATTCTGTTCTCAATGACGGAAGAGGGTGGTCGTTTTAATGAGATGCAGGAGAAACTGTCTAAAACGACCTATGGGCAGTTAATGAACTTGAAGGATGCGTGGTCTATTGCACTTAACGACATTGGGCAATCCACTTCGGGAATAATCAATGGTACGGTAAGGTTATTCCGTTCAATGATTGATAATTGGCGAACAACTTTATCAACAATAATGGGGTTTCTCGGAGGTACTGCTATAAATGTCATAATAGGGAAGATAATTGCGCAGGCTGCTACATTGAAGATTTCACTGAAAGGCATTAGTGATGTCCTTAAAGTTATTCGTATTAGTGCAAGAAGAGCAGGCGGCGCACTAAAATCAGCATTTATAAGTACAGGAATTGGCGCATTATTGACTGCTGTCGGTTTTTTAGTCGGGCGTATAATCGAAACCGCTCATAAGGCAAAAGAGTTAAAACGAACTCTTGATGAGATAGACCGAAATGCGTCTTCAAAAATCACTGGGCTTGTGAATAACTTTGGCAAATTGACCAAAGCACTGCAATCTGCCGCAGAGGGGAGCGAAGAGGAGCGAATAGCCTACGAGAAGTTATTACAAACTTATTCCGAATATCTGCCAAAGCAAGATTTGGAATTAGAGAATTTGCGCAATTTGACGGATGGCTACAATAAACTCACCTCTGCTATAATTGCGAAAGTTAGAGCGCAAGCAGAGGAGGAAAAACGAGATAGTGTAATGCAAAAAGTCGGTGATGATATTGATACTGCTATTGATGATAATATATTGAAAGTTAGAAGACAAATGTCAACTACTTCAGGGAAGTCTATCAATCTGGACATTATTGAATTACTTGCAGATGACATTAAACAGGCGATTACAGAAAATATAACTTTGTCAAATAAAGACTTATACAAAGTAGTATTTGATGTTTTGAAGAAATATAATCTTGAAACTACATTTAGTGCGAAAGAATTTGTAGATAAAGCCACAAGAACCCGAAATAAATATCCTCAATATTTCGGAATGGGAGGAGATAATAATGAGGCTTATAAAGCGGCATTTGAGCAAGGGTATCGTTATAATTCTGCCGAATTTAATGCGTATGTTGAACTATACAGAAAGTTACAGGAACAAAGAAAGAAAACAAATGAAGCGGTAAGGGATGAGATAAAGACAGAGGGGACTACACTTACGATAAATAAGACAAAGACTGCGAATAAAACAATCTTGCGCAGATTGCGTGATGCAGAAATGTTCGAGGGGGCAATAAGAGAGTTGAATTTACTCGCAGGAACGAACATTGACCCCTCTAAAGTCAAAAAGGGAATAGAGGGTGGAATATATGATAGAAGTGTTATTGTTCCCACCGTAGATAAGTATATCAATAGAGAAAAAGGTCGTTTTACCGACCCTGCCGTGATTTCTTTATTGGAAAGCATATCTACTACTCTCCAAGAAAACCTCACATTATATGAGAAATACGAAGACAATGTAAACGGCTATCTTGATGACTTGGTAAAATCGGGCAGTCTGAACAATGGACTATCTCCGTTGTACAACAAGTTTTATATGTCGCCGCAGACGAATTTGACAGAGTATGTCAAAACCCTGCAAACGGAATATGATGCCTATAAACAACATTTTGAGAAACAACTTGAGAAAGACCCTGCAAAAATTGCGGATAAAACTTTAAGTCAAAAAGTTACAGAGGACATAAAGGGTATGGAGTATCTCAAAATGATTGCGAAATACTTGAATATAGACTTGGATGCAAATAAAACGAGCGGTGGTAGAGGAGGAAACTCCCAAGAAAGGGCATATAATGTATTCACATCTCTGTTCAGTTTGATTAAGGAGGGTCGTAAAGAGATGACCGAGTTGGTCGGGCTGAAAGGATATACTGGCGGATTTAAGGATGTTATAGATACATTAGATAGTGATAGTATTCTCAAACAATTTATGCAGGAGGGGAAGAACCCATTTGCGAATATCCTCAAAGAATTATCTCAAGATGGTGCGCTTGGCAGTAAAGCAATAGAACAAGAGTTATATGCACTGCGGAATAAATTCAAGGAAACGGGCGAACTGTCTTTCCCTGACTTTCAGTCTATTTGGGAGGATTTGGAGAATACTATTGCCAATCAATTAAGTACATTGACAAAGAATAATGGCGATGGAAAGAATAATGCCGATATTAGACGGTGGTCTGAAATGCTCACGAGGTTCAAGAAAGAGGGAGATGTTATGTTTTCCCGCGACAAACTGGATACACTAATATCCAATGCCGTAAAGGAGTTGAAACTGATAGAAAGCAATACCGAAGATAGTGCGCGTAAATTAGCAATGTTTGAAAGCCTATCCAAAGTTATGAGGTTTGATGAGGCATATCGACTTGTGTATAATACAGAATGGGACTCTAATGAGAGTAAATTTGCACAGGGTTCGACTTGGTTATATCAAGAACAAGTCTTGCAAATGTTGCGTTCCGAACTTAACGGCATAGGAACAGAGTTTGCGCCACTGATACAGGTGTTGGAGAGCGCAAAAATGGATGTGTCTAATCTGCACATGCTAATGGGTGTTTTGTCCG
Source organism: Firmicutes bacterium CAG:95 (assembly GCA_963615025.1). Classification (GTDB taxonomy): domain Bacteria; phylum Bacteroidota; class Bacteroidia; order Bacteroidales; family Paludibacteraceae; genus Colicola. The sequence goes on from CAVEFV010000014.1 coordinate 33,465, forward strand.
ACTTGAATACTCAAAAAGGGAATATACCAGAAGGATTTAATGACGAGGAATTTACAAAGATAATTGACAACATTATCAAGGCATTTGAAAATCTTATATCGAGCATAAAATCGGATGAGGAAGCAAGAATAAAGACTGCTACCGAAGAGATAATACAAGAACTTGATAATATAGATAAATGGTATAATGAGTGGAGAAAACAGAATACAGATGAAAATCACCCATTTTCTGCGGAAGCCAAACAAATGGAATTTGCAAAGAAAGAGGATGTGTTTGGTATTAAACACGATACTGATTGGGCAAAACAATTCTTTAAGGATGAAAATTCTCCCAATGGCATTAGCAAGAAAGGGAATGACTTACAATCAATTTTGGGCTTTTTTAGTGGCGATGGGAAAGGGCTACGAGATATAATTGGAGATAATATCATTAAAGCCAACCCAAATGCAAGTTCGGAAGAATTAGCAGGAATGATGAGTAGTGCAATGGGTACTATCGCACTTATTGATATGATTATAAAGGCGGTATATGGCTTTATAAAGATAATAACAGAAGGAGGAAGGGCAACGATTGATGCAATGAAGGCTACAAACAAGGTCGTATCATATCAGAAAGATGAATATGGTAATGCCTATACTCAAACTCGTTACAACTCGGATAAACTGGAAAGAGGCGACAAAACACTCGAAACAATTCAGACATTCAATCAGCATGTAATGGATGGCTGGGAAAAGGTCAAAAGTGGTGATTACGTGGGCAGTTTTATGGAGATATATACCTCTTGGACGGACTTGATTAAGGATATAGCAGGCATAGCGGATTTGAAAACACAACAAAAGATTGATGAACTCAATGAGGCAAATGAGAAACTTGAAAACAAAATTAACGAGTTGGACTTTCAAAAGGACTTTGTTGCAGGTTCTGACAAGTGGGAAAAGGACGCTGAAAAACTATCAACCTATTATGAGGAGTACCTAAATAAACAGAAGATACTGAATTATGAAAAGAGCAGAAAAAATGCTGATAAGGATGCCATACAAGAGGCAACGGAACAAGAGTTGGAAACATACAACAAGATGCTCACTCTTGTTCGTGAAATGCGGGAAGAGTTAATTGGCACTGCGGATGACCTTGCGGACAGATTGGGTTCTGCTATGATAGAAGCATTTCGTAATGGCGAGAATGCTGCACGCAAATGGCGGAATGCCGTAAAGGAATATATGGGTGAGGTGTTGCAGGATTTCATTATACAAGATTGGCTGGCACCGCAAGTGCAACAGATAATGAACGATTGGATGGGTGGAAGTAAGGAGGAGATAACCAAAAAATATGCAGCCGACACAGATGGCTATCTGCAATATATGAAGACGCGCCTTTTGGATGTTGATGCACTTAAAACCGCGAATTCTCAATTAGAGGAACTGGGTAATACTTTTGAAGATGCTCTAAATGCCAATGATAGTTATATTAACGAACTCTTATTCTACAACTCCGACACATCTTCATTGTCCGGTGGTATTGAGAGTATAACCGAAGATACTGCCCGCAGGCTTGAAGCCCTATCGAATAGTCAGTTGGGCGAAATGGTACTAATTCGGACATTGTTACAGAATTATATGTTGAATAGTGGCATGAGTGGTAGTTCTTTCGCTGACATACAGACATCACTTGCCCAAATGAGTAGCAATGTGGCAATGTTGGTTAGCATTTCTAATGCAATACAGAACCATATACACGAAATGCGATATACATCGGTACAGCCACTCCATGTTACTATGGTGTAGTATCGTGATTGTCTAATGATATATGTCGTTAGACAATCACTTTCTGCTTTGTATAGAATGACCAATCAAATAGAGCCATCAGTTTATCATTGGCTTCCCATAGGTGTGTATAATCTCTCCGGATGTATATATCGGTAATAGCAAATTCTTTTGAACTGCTATGGTTTAGCATTTCGTGAACTGTTTCTTTATCGATATGACATATATTTCTTGCAAAGGTAGCCATAGTATGGCGTGCCGAGTAAAAAACATATTGCGACCCATTATAACCAATCGCACTCTCCCTCTTGGTGTTCTTTATTCCGGCAGCATTGAAAACATTTATCATAAATGCGCATACACTCTGGTTTCTTCTATGACCTCGAAAATCAATCAAATAAGTTGGGTCGCCACTATACTTTTCTATGATTATCTGCCCTGCAATAGGAACTTTTATTTTTATTTCACTTCTTTGCCCAGTTCTCCTTTCAATCTTTTTTCTGCAATAGGTAAGTATTCCGTTTTCATAATCAGACTTGTGTAGCCGAAACAAGTCCGCAGCATTTATGCCCAAACATACAAAAGACAGAATAAACATATCTTTTGCAAAATCAAATGACCATAACCCTGTATATGGCACATCAATAATAGCCTGCATTTCCTCAATTGTTTCAAAAGAACGAGATGGAATAGCATTTGATTTTTCAAATTCAATAGCGTCAAAACACCTATATTTTACTATGAATATATCAGACTCTTCATCATTCAACTCTTTGCGAGCCATTTCATAGAAAATCTTGATTACCATTATGTATTTATTGGCAGTCAATACTTTTACGCTTTGTAACAGATGTCTATAGTATTCCAACATATACGCCTTTGTCATACTACTAAAAGCAAGAGAAGCACCATTGTTATATTGCAGTAATGAATTGAGTGCAGTTTGATAAGAATTAGAGGTGGTGTTATTCCTGCTTTCTCTTATTTCATTGATTTTTCTCTGCATATAATCAGTGAAACTGACATTGTTATCATCCACTTGAATACGCTTGATAAGTTGCTCCAATGAAAGGCTTTCGGCGACAAACCCAATATCATATATTCTTTTTCTCAACCGAATTATCTCGTTATCCAACAAGTCTAACATAATTTTGTCTTTTATTTTCCCCGTGCGTGTCATTTGAGATGGTGTTACATAAAATGGAGTTGGTAAGTACCTCACCTCTCTATGGTGCGTAACTCTTATCTTTACATTGTATGTTCCATCTGCTCTCCGATTATGAAGCAGGACAAGTGCCTTGAATGTAGCCATAATGGTGTCCTATTTTAGTAAAACAATAGTAAAACAATAGTAAAACATTTTGGCTGCAAATATACGAATTTATTTTGTATAAATATAACTAAAATTCTTGTGAATGCCACTATCTACTACAAGACCCCTATTATTATGTGGCATAGGCAAAGATGATGCAGAAATGAAGTGCTTTTATTTGTATGATACTACATATTATATTCACAATCAATATGTTATGTA
>CAVEFV010000015.1:0-36051 GCA_963615025.1 Firmicutes bacterium CAG:95
AAAACAGAGGCTGCCTAAAATCATTAGACAGCCTCTTGAGTTTGTTTAATTCGCTTTTGAGTTACTTAAGTGATACCAAGATATCAGCCTCAGCCATTTCAAAAGAAATTTTACCTTCACGAGCCAACCAACCTAATGCAAGGTTAAGGTCTGCTTCTTTCAATTTTGTAGCCTTTTTCAAAGCCTTTGTGGAGAGTGCACCGCCTTGCAGTGCGTTCCATACCAATCCGGCATTCTCTCCGATCTTTACACTTAACATAATACCTTAAAAATTTACCTTGTTATCAGGATATACCATTCCTAATACGGCGACAAAGGTATGAAGAATAATTGAAACAACCTAATAATTTACAAAGAGTTTAATATTCGGCGGTTCTGTATAAGCGATTTGGCAGCATGCTGCTGTGCCTCTTTCTTGGTATGCCCCACTCCCTGCGACACCATCTGATTGTTGATGATTACTCCATAGACAAAGGTGTGTTGGTCGTTGGTTATATCATACGCCTCTTTGAGCAGGTCGAAGGCAACAGCCTGATGATGTTGTTGTCCCCACTGCAAGAGTTTTGATTTGAAGTCGGTATCTCTGTTCGGCATACAGAGTTGCAAGGCAGGTTTCCCGAGAATATATTGGTTGATAAAAGATTGTGCATGCTTGAAGCCATCAACCGAATAGACGGCACCGACCAAGGCTTCCAAAGAATTGCCATAGACATCTTCGGCATTTGTATGCAGAGGTACGCCTTTATTGAGGTGTTGATGCAGTCCAATCTGCCGAGCCACTTCGTTAAGGCGTTCACGACAGACAAGCCTTGCTCGAAAGGAGGTGAGTTGTCCTTCAGAGGCTTTAGGGAAGTGTTGATACAGAAAGTCCCCTACAACCAATGAGATTACGGCATCTCCGAGAAACTCAAGCCGCTCGTTGCCTTTGCCATCTACCGACTTATGTCGAAGGGCAAGAAGATAAGGGGCAATCCTTTTAGGCTTGTATCCTAAAAGATTGATTAAAAAAAGGTAAGGCTCAGTGTGTCGTTTCGCACTGAGCCTGAGTCTCATTGTTTGTATCTGCTTGAGGAGGCGTGGCATCAATCTTCTTCCCACTTTTTGAACACCACACACGCATTATGCCCACCGAAACCAAAAGTGTTGGAGATAGCATACCGAATCGTACGCTTTTGGGGCTTGTTAAAGGTGAAGTTTATCTTTGGATCGAGATGCTCATCCACATCATCTTCCTGATGATTGATGGTAGGCGGCACGATGTCGTTTTGAATAGCGAGTATTGTAGCACAAGCCTCTATTGCCCCTGCAGCACCAAGAGCATGACCCGTCATCGATTTAGTGGCACTGATATTCAGTTTGTAGGTGTGTTCTGCAAAGAGGGTACGAATAGCGTTCACTTCGGCAACATCGCCAATAGGTGTGGATGTGCCATGTGCATTGATATAGTCAATATCCGTGAGGTTAGCCCCCGCATCTTCGATAGCCAGTTTCATTACCTGAATAGCGCCATGCCCTTCTGGGTCCGGCGCAGTAAGATGGAACGCATCTGCAGTCATAGCCTCTCCTACCATCTCAGCGTATATCTTTGCTCCCCTTGCTTTGGCGTGTTCATACTCTTCGAGTACGATACAAGCAGCACCTTCTCCTAATACGAATCCGTCACGCGATGCAGAGAATGGTCGGGATGCCGTAGCAGGGGAATCGTTGCGGGTAGATAGAGCGTGCATAGCATTGAAGCCTCCTACGCCGCAAGGTAGGACACATGCCTCACTGCCACCCGTAAGAATAATATCGGCCTTACCCAATCGCAACAGATTAAACGCTTCGCAGATAGCATGGTTAGACGATGCACAAGCCGACAAAGTAGCAAAATTAACACCTTTGAGACCGTACATCAAAGATATTTGCCCCGCTGCGATATTGCAGATGACTTTAGGGATAAAGAACGGATTAAAACGGGGAGTACCATCGCCTGCTACATAGTTAGCGATTTCCTCTTCAAGGGTATATAATCCTCCCATGCCACTTCCCCATACTACACCTATCCGTTCTTTGTTTTCTTGCTCAAGGTCGATGGTAGAATCATCAATGGCTTGCCCGGCTACATAGAGTGCATATTGGGCGAAGAGATCTAATTTGCGCGCTTCCTTTCGGTCAAGAAAAGAAGAAGCATCAAAGTTCTTCACTTCACACGCAAATTGTGTGCGGAACTTTGATGCATCGAAATGTGTAATAGGACCTGCTCCGCTTTCTGCATGGAGCATAGCGTTCCACATGGAGGTTACATCATTCCCGATGGGAGTGATTGCACCCAATCCGGTTACAACAACTCTCTTCAAGATTCAGTTAGGCTTATTAGAGGGCTGCCTTTGCCTTCTCGATATAAGCAACAGCGTCGCCTACTGTTGAGATATGCTCTGCTTCCTCATCAGGGATAGACAAGCCAAATTCTTTTTCAAACTCCATAATCAACTCCACTGTATCCAAAGAATCAGCGTTTAGATCGCTTGAAAAATTAGCATCCATTGTTACGGCTGATTCAGGTACTCCCAATTTATCAACAATGATAGCCTTTACTTTGTTCTCAATTTCTGACATAATGTATTTAATTAGAGTTAAACATTCGCTTTTCTCATATACACATTAAGGGCATTCTATAAATTCCCCGTTGAGCAAAAAGCGCTGCAAAGTAACAACATTTTGTTGATATATACAAGCAAGTAGGGAGATAATTTAGCGTTGCTATACGGAAACAACTAATAGATAGTCTGTTACAAATGTGCTTATTGTAGCGTAACATGGATAATACCAAGATTTATTCCTGATTTACCCATTTGTGTGAGTAATACATCGTGTCCTTTAAGGTTGGTTGTATGTCGGTCAACTACTAATTTATGGGTGTGAGCCCCTATAATAATGTCTATATTACTTGTGTTCTCGGCAAGCCAATTGTCGCATATATATGAATCGTTGGGATCTGTACCCAAGTGCGATAGACAGATTATCATATCGCAATGCTGCTTATTACGAAGGTCGTTGGCAAGTTCGTTGGCTATAGGTAGCGGATCGTTCCATTTGAGAGGCGAGAAGTTTTGTGGCGTTATCAGTCCATCGGGTTGTACTCCTAATCCGAATATCCCTATTTTGACTCCCTTACGATGGAGGATGACATAAGGTTTGACGATACTTTCAAGAGGGGTATTCTTTACATCGTAGTTGGCACATACGACTTTGAAGTCAGCATCAGAGAGTATGGCAGCAAGGGTATCGGTTCCATTGTCAAATTCGTGATTACCGAGTGTTACTACATCGTAGTGCATACGATTAAGGGCGTCCACTTCTACTCGTCCGTTAAAATAATTGAAGTAGGGTGTACCTTGTGAGAAATCTCCTGCGTCGAGTAATAGTAGTTCGGGGTCTTGTTGCCTGTACTGCTCTATAAGTCCCATGCGTCGTGCATATCCGCCCTTATTGGCGTTCTTTGCCCCTTGTGCGACCGGCTCTACTTGGGAGTGCGTATCATTTGTGTGCAAGATAAGGATATGCACAGGAGTATGAACGGTGTTTTTTCCTTGGAGCCATCCTGCAGAAGTGATGGCGAGCGCAAGGACAATAGCCGTTAGAATGGCTGTTGTTTTTTTCAGGGTAGTTGTCATAGTAATAGAATTATAATAGTTGTTTGATGAGGTCAGCATCCGTTATCAAGCATAGAATGCGTTTCCCGCTTCGTGTATAGGTATGAGCAGGCAAGGCAAATAGTTTATCGAGTAGAGATTGTACCTCGTTTTCAGTTAGTATCTTGCCGCAATTCACTGCCATATCTGTTGCTAAGGATGAGGCAATGATATTCTCCCATTGTTCTTGTACCGTTGCGGTCAGGGAATTGACAGCATGAAGAATATTGACCAATGCCTTTGACGCTAACGAAGCGTCTATAGCAGCAGGCACTGCGTTAATTGCGAAAGAGTTGGGTGCTACGCGTGTGATTTCAAATCCTACGGCATCTAATTGGTATTGTATTGCTATAAGGGTCTGTGTATCTTCGGAAGTGAAATCTAATATCTCAGGAAACAGTACTTGTTGTTTAACTCCCTGTTTGTTGTGTATTTGTTGCAAGACTGCATGGTAGAATACCGTTTCGTAGGCTCTTGTTTTATCAATTAATACTAATCCTTCGTCTGTGGGACATAGGAGATAGTTTTCTTTATACTGATAGGCTAATGCGGGTTTGCTTATCTCTATGTCGGAATGCTCTTTTTCGTTGAGAGGAGTATGTTCGTTCCTTGTAGGAATATAGAGTTGCTGCCAATTCTTCGATGGAGTATGTTGAGAGGTGGTATCGTTTCGTTGAAATGGATTGTAGGATGTGTTTACATTGACTACGGGTTGTCGTATCTCTGAAAAAGCAGCAGAGGACGGTATATTGATGTCTCCCTCCCGATTGAAGTCAAGTGAAGGTACGAGGTTGAATTTACCGAGTGATTCTCGTACTGTGGCTTGCAGTATTTGCCAGATAGGTTGTTCGTCGGCAAACTTTATTTCCGTTTTAGTGGGGTGTATATTGATATCAATGGCGTCGGACGGAACAGAGAAGTAGATGAAATAAGAAGGGGTGTGTTCAGGTTGCAACATACCTGCATAAGCAGTCATTACTGCTTTATGGAAGTATGGATGTTTCATGTATCTTCCATTGACAAAGAAATACTGTTGCGGTGCTTTGGATGCTGTTTCGGGTTTACCTATGAAACCTGCAATAGATACCATAGGGGTTTCTGTTTTCAGTTCGACGAGTTGACCTGCATAGTTTTTCCGTAGTGATTTGCCAAAGATGGCTTCGATGCGCTGTTTAGTAGATGCAATAGGCAGATCGAAGAGTATTTCATCGTCGTTGATAAAGATAAAATGCACTTGTGGATAGACCAATGCGATACGATAGAAGTCGGTTATTAGGTTGCGCAGTTCAGTGGTATTTGTTTTTAGAAATCGGCGTCTTGCAGGTACATTGAAGAATAGGTTTTTTACCTTTACACTTGTACCCTTTGCTCCTGCAGTGAGTTCTTGTCGTAGTACATTGGAGCCTTCGATCTCGATATAAGTAGCGGTTTCGTCTTCTTCCCGTCGTGTGAGTAGTTCTATTTGTGCAACTGCAGCAATGGATGCAAGTGCCTCGCCCCTAAATCCCATCGTATGTAGATTAAAGAGGTCAGTTGCATCTTTTATTTTGGATGTAGCGTGTCTCTCAAATGCCATGCGGGCATCTGTTACGCTCATTCCTTTTCCGTCGTCGATTACTTGCAGGAGCGTCCTTCCTGCATCTCTGATGAGTATTTGTATGTTGGTTGCTCCTGCATCGAGCGAGTTTTCAACCAGTTCCTTCAGACATGAGGCGGGGCGTTGTATAACCTCGCCTGCTGCTATCTGGTTGGCTACATTGTCGGGCAGAAGATGAATAATATCCATTTGCAGTTATGATAGTGTAAAGTAAGAGCAGATTATAAGAAAGAATACGAGTAGTGCGAGCAATGCTATCCAGAATGTTAATCGCGATGTACGCCTGAGTTTATCGTGTGCGGACAGTCCTTGCGCATCACGCATTTCGCGGAACGAACCACGATGGAGCGTCGGTACATAAGGTTCTTTGGAATCTTTGTCGGATTGGTTTTGTTCGTTTTTTTGTGTTTCTTCCGCTTTCTGATTAGCCCTCAATGCCTCTAACTTGCGCTTACGCTCCTCTTTTTGAGGATCGTAGTAGATGGGGCGATAGTCCCATTCCCGAGGTTTATTGATTTTAGGAAACAGTATGGACATAACTTGTTGTTTTTATTGATGGTGCAAAGATAGTGTTTTTTTTTGTTTTGCGTATTGGTTGGTCTTGTTTATTTGCGTAATTAAAAGAGGCGGGACACAAGTATGTCCCGCCTCTTGTATGATTATTGTTTCGTGTTTCTTTGAAAGTCGCTCTTATTTGATAATAGAGAGGAAGTGTTCGTCTTCAGCGAACTTGGCAAATTCGATGTCCGTTTTTGCTTGTGCTTTCAAAGAAGCGTCTTTTGCAACTGCTTGACGCATGTTGGTATAGACTGCATCACGATCGTTGGTTCTTGCTCCTACGACTGCGAGTAGATAAGCCGTAGTAGCATTAGGATTCTCTACATTAGAAAGTGTCTGGCGGGCAGCAGCGTAGTCCTCGTTTAGTATCTGTTGCACAGCAGCGTTGTTGGTGTTTGCGTTGCCGTAGGCATTGTTAGCCTTTGTGTAATCGCCTTTCATTGTATAGAGAGTTCCCATTGCAGCAGAGAGGTTGCCCGATGTACCTGCTGCTTTGCCGAAGAATTCTTCTGCTTTTGCATAGTCTTTATCTGCGAGCGCAGCAATACCGGCATTGTAGTTAACATCGGCGTTATTGGGTTCGAGTTCGAGTGCTTTAGCGTAGTTGCGACGAGCGTCGGCTACATTGCCTTCGGCGAACTGTACAAGTCCCAAGTTGTTATATGCGCGGTACTCATTAGGATACAACTCGATAACTTTCTTGTAGATACGAACTTTCTCGTTGTTGTCTTCGGTAAGGGTAGCAGCATAGAGCAGTTCTTCTACGGACAACTTTGCAGGATCGGAAGCAGCGAGTTCCTTAATCTGATCGTCAGACTTGCCGATGATATCGGTTGTGAGTATAAGGCGTGAGCGGCGAAGAGCGGGCAAGATTTCATCAGCGATGTTTTTATAAACAGCGGAGAGATTTTTGATTTGTGCTTCTCTTTCTTCGGGGTCACTATACATAGAGAGTACTCGAAGCACCAATTGTTTATCTTGGATATTGGAGTTCTCCATCAGTTTTTGGAATCCTTCCCAGTCTTCTGCGGTTACCTTGCTATCGATATTAGCAGTGATTTTGTCTTTCTTGAGTTGTTTGTTCAAGAATTTCTGCGTTACCTCTTGGCGTTTGTTTGCCAGATTTTCGTTTAGAGACATTGCGCCATCAGGAGAAGCATAGCCTGAGATTTCAATTTTGTTGATTTCTTTGTTTTCAGCATCATTAGCGTCTTTGATAGCACTCTTCAGGTTCTTAACGCCTTCAGATTTTGTTTCGGAGTCGCGCAGATTTGCTTGTTGTATCAAGAATTTGATGTCGGCTTCTTGCAGTTCCTGTATTACTCGCTGGAACTTATCGGGAGTGATACGAGGTTGGTTATCGGAGGCCTTTGCGAGTTGTGCAGTAGCCATGATGCCCTCTGCTACTTTGACATCAGGTATTTCGATTGTTTTCTTACCAACTTTTGCTTCAAATCGGAGATAGAGTTCTGATTTGGCCATTGCATCTTGGTAGGCACAACTAAATGACTGTGAATAAGTACCGCCTTTGGAATAGGAGACTTTCTTTCCATTTTCCTTTACTTTTTCTCCTACATAGATAGTAGGTTCACCGAGCACTTCTTGTCCTCCGAATTTGAGAACGGGAGTTACAGTAAGTACACCTTTTTTAGCGAATTTCTTTACAGGAAAAGTACCTGTAATTTCCGCATTGACTTGACCTCCGACTACTGTTAGAGGAGAGGGATTGACATTAATTTCCTCCGGTTTTGGTAACGTTTTGTTACAAGATGTCAGTGCGATTAGTGCGATGACTGACAGAATAGATACAGTTTTTTTCATACGAATATTTATTTCGGTTTTGTTCTCTTGGTTAGGGTTGTGAGTTACCTCCCTGCCCTACTTACAGTTTATACGGCGCAAAGGTAGTAATTATTTTGTAATGTACAAAGGTTGGGGAATTTTTTATTTGATAAGGAGTTATTTTGATCGGGAGATAAGAGGTTGGAACAGTTTTGTTTGGTTGATAGTGGGAGGTTGAGAGCCGGTTGGTGGGAATTATAGAGGTGGAAGGGTAACATATAGTTTGTTCTGCGAAGATGAGTTGAGGAATTAAGAATTAACAATGAATGATTAATGCAGGGAGAGGGGTATTAGGATGGTGGTTTGTTGGTAGTTTGTATATTCGTCCTATATTCGTCTTATATTCATCCTATATTCATTCTTTGGAATGGGTAGTAAATACAAGGCTTGGCGGATGGGAAGTTTTTCGAAGGTGGTTGGAAATGAGATTTACTTTCCGACGGGACTTGTTAGTGATAATTAGCAAACGGGAAAGGTTGTTTTGCGGACGGGTTGGTTAATTGAAAAAGAAAGCGTACCTTTGTCGGTGGAAAACAGGGTGAGATTTGCAGGGGAATGGAATAAATCAGAATCAGGAAAGGACGATAGACAGATGGAAGAACTGATAGGAACGGTAGAATCGTTGTTGGTAGAGAATAGTTGCGTGGTCGTACCGGAGTTCGGTGCTTTTGTGCATCAGGCAGTCGAGGCGCATATAGACGGCGGGACATTGTATCCGCCCTATACTACTTTGTCTTTCAACAGGGATGTGCAGCATTATGACGGGTTGATAGAGAACGCTTATATCCGCAGGCACAAGACAGACTACCGTACCGCCAAGAAGATGGTTCATGAAGCGGTGGTGGAGTTGAAGCGTGTGTTGGACGCATCGGGAAGTGTCCGAATGGGCAGGCTTGGAATGATGCGGGCGGTAGAAGGGCGATATGTTTTTGAGCCGTCGCAGTGTGGTTTTCTGCCTCAAAACCTTGGCACACATCCGGTTGTTTTGTATCCGCTTGCAGAGAACAGGGTTACCATTCATATTAGAAGAGATTATTTGCGTTATGCCGCAGCGTGCCTGATAGGTATTGCTTTGCTGGCTGTTTCTCCCCGACTCAATAACGACCATTATGCAGATTATGCCAGTATGCGTCCGATAGACTATGCTGCCATTATTGAGCGTCTTCACCCGGTGGATGAGCCGGAGGAGGAAGCCGTTGTGGTGGAGCGGGGTCGTTTTCATATTATTGTAGCCTCGTTGGATGAGCGTTCTGCCGATCGTCAGTGCGAGAAGTTGTTGCGTGAGGGTTATTCAGAAGCGACGGTGCTGCCTTATAAGAATAACCTGCACCGCGTGGTGCTGGCTTCGTATCATAGCAAGCGAGAGGCGTTGCGAGAGATGGAGAATGTCCGCAGAACGACGCCCTATAAGCGGGCATGGGTATATTGTGAGTAGTTGTTTATGAAAAGTCTTCTTATTTTTGACTTAGACGGTACACTACTGAATACGATAGCAGACTTGGGAGAGGCTTGTAATGCCGCCCTTATGAAGTACGGCTACCCTACTCATCAAGCAGACGAATACCCGCACCTTGTGGGTAACGGCGTGAACAAACTGATAGAGCGTGCTTTGCCGGAGGGCGAGAAGTCGGAAGAGAATATATTGCGGTTGCGTAGTGTGTTTGTTCCCTATTACAATGCCCATCTGTGTGTACACACCCATCCCTACGAGGGCATGGAAGAGGTTGTGAAGGAGTTGCGGAGAAGTGGTTATCGTCTTGCGGTAGCATCAAACAAGTATGATGCAGCGGCCAAGTCGTTAGTGGGACATTATTTCGGAGAGCAGTTTGATTTGGTTTATGGTGAGCGTGAAGGAGTACGCAGAAAGCCTGACCCACAGATTGTGTACGATATTATGCAGGCATTGCGTTCGAAGCGCGAGGAGGTGTTGTATGCAGGAGATTCGAATGTAGATATGCAGACGGCGAAGAATGCGGGTGTTGATGCCGTAGGCTGCAGTTGGGGATTCTGCGAGAAAGACCGATTGGAAGTTGCATCTCCAAAATACCTGATTGACAGTCCAAAGGAGTTGTTGGAGATTATAAGGACGAAGGAATGAGAAATAAGGATAAAACGATAAGATATGACCATGAGAGGGTTCAATAAGGCAATGTTCGGGATGATGTTAGGGCTGGTGCTGCTCGGTGTTACGGGTTGCTCGGAGAGTGACACTGAAAAAGCACAGAAGCGGATGCGTCAGGCAGAAGAATATGCCCGGACGGGGCAGTTCAACCATGCGCGTCAGGAGATAGACAGCATCCATATTCTGTATCCGAAGGTAGTGGATATCCGTCGGCAGGCGAAGCATCTGTCGGACAGCATTGCCTATATTGAGGCCGTACGGACATACCGATACTCAGACAGTTTGCGCAGTGTTCTATTGCCGAAGGCAGATATTCTGCTCAAGAAGTTCCGCTACGAGAAGAATGCGTCGTACGAAGACGGCGGGAAATATGTTCACCGGTTGTTGCAAACGACAGGGGGGAATGTATCTCGTTGTTACCTGCAATGCTACATCGGGGATGAGCGTTCTACTACGCTGAAGAGTTATTACTATGGTGTGCGCAAGATCGAGCAGAAGGAGGTGGTGTTGAGTTCGGGGGAAGAGAGCGTGAGCAGGGGAGGCAGTAATTATGCATTTGAGAGCGAGGGGTGGCATGAGATATTAAGCATGGATGAGGAGTCGTCGCTTGAGATGCTTCATTTTGTATCGACACACAAAGACAGTCGTGTGCAAGTGAAGATCGTTGGGAAAACTCCTTATACTTACTATCTGCAGGAGAATGAACGGATTGCGTTGGACGAGACTTATCAGTTGGGGGCTTTGATGCATGATATCAAGCAGTTGGAGGATGCCATGCGTGTGGCGGACAGAACGATAAGCAAATGGGAAGGCAAGCAAAAAGGGATAGTTGAATAAGTATGTTGAAAAACACGAAAAAAGGTCGTGATATTTGACAAAAACTTACTACCTTTGCACCTTGTATGATGACGGAGTGAGAAAAGACTTTTGATAACCTTAATGTCTAATGGGTAAAGACAGAGAATTGAATTGTCCTATTAGATAGAAACAAACGAATAACATGAAAGAGTTAGAAGATTTTATTGCAGGTAAATTGCTCAAGTTGAAGGCAATCAAGTTACAGCCTCAGAACCCTTTTATATGGGCGACAGGTTGGCATTCTCCTATATATTGCGACAACCGCAAGATATTGTCTTATCCTCAAATCAGGAATGTAGTGAAGATAGAGTTGGCTCGCGTGGTAGCGGAGCGTTATCCTGAGGCAGAAGTGATAGCAAGTGTAGCGACGAACGCCATAGCGATAGGCGTGTTGGTGGCAGAGGAGTTGGGCTTGCCTTTTGTATATGTACATCCGACCCCTAAAGATCATGGCTTTGAGAATATGATTGAGGGCGATCTTCGTCCGAGACAGAATGTTGTGGTGATAGAAGATCAAGTGAGTGTGGGTATCAACAGCATGAAAGTAGTAGAGGCGATACGAAAGGACGGCTGCAAAGTGTTAGGCTTGGTGACTATATTCAACTATGAACTGCAAGACACCTTGCGTCGGTTCAAGAAGGGGAAAGTAGAGTTAATCTCTTTATCTTCGTTCCCTGCGGTGCTGAAACACGCATTGGAGACAGAGTATATCACAGAGGACGAGGCTGCTACCTTGGAGGCATGGCAGAAGAGTCCGGCAGATTGGAAGTTGTAGAAAGGAAAGATTATGGCAGAGAGCAAGTACGAAAGCAGTATTCAGACGGTAGCGGCGAGTGCGCACGACATATACCGTGTGTTGGGTAATATGGAGAATATTGCTTTGGTGAAAGATTTGATTCCTCAGGACAAGGTACAGGAGATGAGTTATGACAAGGATTCGGTGCATATCAAGGTGGACGGGTTGGGTCAGAAACTGTGTATCCGAATTGTGGACAGTGAGGAGGACAGTGTTTTGAAATACGGTATTGACAATTTGCCGATGGGTATGAACTTCTGGGTACAGATGCGTGAGGTGGGACAGAATGACAGTCGTATTAAGTTAACCCTTAAAGCGGACTTGCCAATGATGTTCAAGATGATGTTAGACAAGAAACTACAGGACGGCATTGAGCAGGCAGCGGTCGTGTTAGCGAGGCTGCCATATAACGAGATTTAGTTTTTGCGGGCTATGAAGCGGATGCACATACATCGGGAAGGGCGGAACATTATTTTAGGATTGGTGTTGCTTATATTTCTTATTAACATTCCAATCTTTTTGTGTTCGGCTCACTGGGTGTTTGCCATCACTTTGGCATTGTCGGCAGCCTTATTAGTATTCGTAACCTATTTCTTCCGTAATCCTGTTCGTGTGTTGGAGGTGGATGACCCGAGTCTGGTTATTGCGCCGGCGGATGGGCATATTGTGGTAATCGAATCGGTGGAGGAAACGGAATATTTGCATTGTGAATGCCTGCAGATCAGTATCTTCATGTCTCCTTTTAATGTACATGCCAATTGGTATCCCATAGAGGGTAACATTATTCTCTCTTCGCACCAAAGCGGCAGACACAAGGGGGCTTGGTTGCCCAAGTCGAGTACAGAGAATGAGCGTTCGGCCGTGTTGATAGAGACAAAGAACGGTCAACGGGTGTTGGTTCGTCAGGTGGCGGGTGCGTTGGCACGGCGTATTGTGACTTATGCGAAGGCAGGAAAGCAGTCGCATCGGAATGAACACTTGGGGTTTATTAAGTTCGGTTCCCGTGTAGATATGTATCTACCTATGGGGACAGATTCTTTTGTGGACTTTGGAGATTTGGTGCGCGGGAATGAAACGATTATAGCACGGATACCCGATTGACGGGGATCGGCTCGGAAAGCAAAAAATATATTGACAACAAAAAAGGAAAGAAGTATGGATAAGTTTGAAGAATTGTTTGCCCAATATGATTGGTCATTAACAGATGAACAGGTGAAAGAGCATGTTGCCTTGATTCTTAAGGAGCATTTTGATGAGAATAATCACATTGATGTATGGAAACAATGTCTGCATCAGATAGACCTGACCACATTGAATGGGGATGACACCACAGCCAAAGTGACAGGGATGGCTCAGCGTGTGAACGAGTTTAGCAAGCATTATCCTGAAATCCCCAATGTTGCTGCGATATGCGTCTATCCCGCATTGGTAAAGACCGTGAGAGAGAACTTGACGGAGCCTATCGGTATAGCGGCAGTGGCAGCAGGGTTCCCTGCATCACAGACCTTTATAGAAATAAAGGTGGCTGAAGCGGCTATGGCAGTGGCAGCAGGTGCGACGGAGATAGATATTGTTATCTCTATCGGGAAGTTCCTGGAAGGCAAGTATCAGGAAGTGTTTGATGAGATAAGCGAGATAAAGTCGGCTATACGGGACGCTCATCTTAAAGTGATACTGGAAACGGGTGCTTTGAAGAGCGCATTGAATATCTACAGGGCTTCGATTCTTGCCATGGCGGCAGGGGCAGATTTCATCAAGACATCTACAGGCAAGATTGCAGTGAATGCCACTCCTGAGGCTACTTATGTGATGTGTAGCGCCATTAGAGATTGGAAAGAGAAGACAGGTCAGAAGGTTTGCTACAAACCCGCAGGGGGTGTGAGTACAACCGAAGAGGCCGTGCAACATTATACTTTGGTGAAGGAAATACTTGGCGAGGACTGGTTGAACAATAATAGTTTTCGTTTCGGGGCGAGTCGATTGGCCAACAACCTACTCAGTTCGATTGTAGGGACAGATATAAAATACTTCTAACAGGGTTATGTTCAGAGTAATAGACAAGAGATTTTTCTCTGATAATGTAGCGGGGCTTACGATAGAGGCTCCGCTCATTGCAGGTAGCCGCAAGGCAGGACATTTTGTTATTGTCCGTGTGGACAAGCAATCGGAGCGGATACCTCTGACGATAGCCGACGCAGACAAGGATAAGGGGACTATTACCTTAGTGGTACAGCGTATCGGCGTTTCTTCTGCTAAACTGTGTGCGTTGAATGTAGGAGATGAGTTGGAGGATTTGGTAGGTCCATTGGGTCGTGCAACGCATATTGAAAAGTTCGGGACTGTGGTTTGTGCCTGCGGGGGAGTGGGTGCTGCGCCTATGTTGCCTATAGCAGAAGCCTTGAAGGCTGCAGGTAACAGGGTTATTGTAGTATTGGCTGCGCGTACGGCAAGTTTGATTCTTCTGCAAGAGCAACTGAGCCAGTTCGCAGATGAAGTGATTGTGATGACAGATGACGGCTCAATGGGGCAGAAGGGGCTTGTTACTCAGGGGGTGGAGCAAGTTATACAGCGGGAACATGTGGACAAGTGTATTACGATTGGTCCCGCTATTATGATGAAGTTTGCTGCTTTGACGACGCAGAAATATAATGTACCCACAGAAGCGAGTCTGAACACTATTATGGTGGATGGAACGGGTATGTGCGGTGCTTGTCGTGTGACGGTAGGTGGCAAGACTCGATTTGTGTGCGTGGATGGTCCTGAGTTTGATGCGCATCAAGTGGATTTTGATGAGATGTTGTCGCGTCTTCGTTCTTACAAAGATGAGGAGTATGCTGCCTATCAAGCGTATTTGGAAGGGAGGCCGATAGAATATTCCCGTTGCGAGGTTGCAACAGAGGTCGAACCTTTACCGCCAATGGATGTGAAACCTTTTGTCGGTACTGCGAAGGAGCGTGTGGCTATTCCCCGAGTACGAATGAATGAGTTAGCACCTGAGGAGCGTGTTGGTTCGTTGCACAAAGAAGTTAATCAAGGTCTTACATTGGAGCAGGCTATTACTGAGGCGCATCGTTGTTTGAACTGCAAAAATCCGACCTGCGTAGAGGGTTGTCCGGTGAACATCAATATCCCTGCATTTATTAAGCAAATAGAGAATGGCAATATAAAAGAGGCTGCGAAGGTGATTAAAGAGAGTTCTACTCTACCTGCGGTATGCGGACGAGTATGTCCTCAAGAGAAACAGTGCGAGGCACAATGTATTCATCTAAAGATGAAGCATGAGGCAGTTGCCATTGGTTATTTGGAACGCTTTGTGGCAGACCATTCGCTGGGTGAGAAGATGGATGGCAGTGCTATTGTGCATAATGGCAGGAAGGTGGCCGTTGTAGGGTCCGGTCCTGCGGGATTGGCTTTTGCAGGGGATATGGCTAAATATGGTTACGAGGTAACTGTTTTTGAGGCTCTCCATGAGATCGGCGGAGTACTTAAGTATGGTATTCCTGAATTCCGTTTGCCTAATCGTATTGTGGACAATGAGATTGAGGGGCTGCGGGCTTTAGGTGTCCGTTTCCGCACAGATATTATTGTGGGTAAGACTATCAGCATCGAACAACTTCGTGAAGAAGGTTATGAGGCAATGTTTGTGGGTTCGGGTGCAGGGCTACCTCGTTTTATGGGCATTCCCGGTGAGAATCTGAATGGCGTCCTCTCGTGCAATGAATACTTGACTCGTGTTAACTTGATGGATGCGAGCAATGCTGCAACAGATACGCCCCTGCTTTATGGCAAGAATGTGGTGGTGGTTGGAGGAGGTAATACAGCGATGGATGCAGTGCGTACGGCGAAACGCTTGGGGGCAGAGCATGCGATGATTGTTTATCGTCGTTCGGAAGGAGAGATGCCTGCGCGTGTAGAAGAGGTTCGTCATGCCAAAGAGGAAGGGATAGAGTTCTTGTTGCTGCATAATCCGATAGCATATTGTGCTGACGATAAGGGTCGTGTGAAGGAGGCAGTTTTGCAAGTTATGCAGTTAGGCGAGCCGGATGCTTCGGGGCGTAGGAGTCCTATTGCGATAGAAGGCAAGACTGTAACTATTCCTGCGGACTTGGTGATTGTGA
The DNA here is from genome assembly GCA_963615025.1 of Firmicutes bacterium CAG:95. Classification (GTDB taxonomy): domain Bacteria; phylum Bacteroidota; class Bacteroidia; order Bacteroidales; family Paludibacteraceae; genus Colicola. The sequence continues at coordinate 15,566 of CAVEFV010000015.1, forward strand.
GTGTTGGTGTTAGTCCGAACCCACTTATACCAAATAGTGTAGCAGGAATAGAGATTAGCAAGAAAGGCACTATTGTTGTAAATGAGACGATGCAATCGTCAATTCCTACTCTTTTTGCCGGAGGAGATATTGTGCGCGGAGGTGCTACGGTTATTTTGGCTATGTCGGATGGTCGTCGTGCGGCGAAGGCTATGCATGACTATCTGACAGGGAATAAGTAAGTTGTGATGTGCAATTGACCATTCGGGATGCCGTATAGAGAGTTTATAATGGGCTGAATTGAGGATTTACAATTTGATTTAGATGAGGCTGCCTAACAAGTATAGACAGCCTCTGTTGATAGATGGAAGAATGTTTGGGGATGTTATGAATGTCGAAGCCAGCCCTTGTTTTCGGGCAAGGTGTTTTTATACCATGCTATTCCTGCCATAGAGTTGATAAACAGGAAGAACAGAAAGAGTACTACGCTGAATATATTATTGATGAGAATATAGAATATGACTCCTGACAGGCTGTAGATAACCCAATAGATCCATGCATCGTTTTTCTTGTATATAAGCCAGAAATTGGCTAAGATACTGGAAGAAATGAGTAGTGCGCCCATTAGTTTGATGAGGATATTTTCATGCAATGTATCCCTGTTGATGACGAATGTTGCGAGCAGATAATCGAGTAGGATAATCAGTATAAAGACAATAAGACTTATAAGCATCTTCCGAGTAGATAGAAAGGCCGGCTGTAGTGGTTCGGATGTTTGATTATTGGAGGTTTGTTGCCATGTGCAGATAGATTTTATTTGGAAGGGTACAAAGCAGGCTATATAAAGAATAGAGAGGTCGTAGTTGCCTTGTAGAAAGAATTGGATGGCCAATAGTACAGACATTAGAATGCCTAAATAGAAACCAGTGTAGTTGGTCGGATTACGAATGGTCAGGACATATCCAACGCCTATAATACTTGCAGGGATGCCTACACAAAAGGCTGAATCAGTGAAATGCAGCAGTTGTAGATCCCATACGGATTGGGCGATATAGGAAAGGAATAGGATTAATACAAACAGGCAGATGGATATGCAAGTGTTCTTGCATAGTTCCCGCCACATAGAGTCAGGAGTTGTGTTATTCATGTGGATAAGATATATTATATAAAAGAAAGAAGCGGATACTCTCCGCTTCTTTCAGTTGCTTATATACAGAGAGTCTGTTTGGAAAGACTCTTATTTATGCTTGCGCGCACCATAGCGTGACATAAATTTGTCGACGCGTCCTGCAGTGTCTACCAATTTTGACTTACCCGTGTAGAATGGATGAGACGAACTTGATATTTCCAACTTAACTAATGGATATGTTACGCCATCGATTTCGATAGTATCTTTTGTAGCGACCGTTGAACGGCTGAAGAATTGTTCTCCATTCGACATATCTTTGAATACTACCACACGATAGTTATCCGGATGAATTCCTTGTTTCATAATTACAAACTTTGTTGTACGGGTTAAAACATTTGTCTTATTCAGCGACTACCACAAAGTGGATATCAGCATTTACTTCCTTATGTAGGTGAGCGACTGCCTTATATTCGCCTAACTCTTTGACAGGCTCATCGAGAGAAATGACCTTGCGGTCAACCACGATTCCCTGAGCAGCAAGTGCGTCGGACAGTTGCAACGGAGTAACTGCTCCGAATATTTTTCCGCTTTCGCTTGCTTTAGCGTTGATCGTAAGCGAGATATTCTTGAGTTGTTCTGCCAATGCGATAGCATCGTTTTTGATTTTCTCAAGTTTGTGTGCGCGTTGGCGGAGGTTCTCTGCTCTTACCTTTTTGGCAGATTCATTAGCGATAACAGCCAGTTTGTTAGGTATAAGATAGTTGCGTCCGTATCCATCGCGTACTTTAACTATATCGTCTTTGAAGCCTAGATTGGCTACATTTTCTAAGAGTATTACTTCCATTATTATTCCTCCTTATTTCATCATGTCTGTTACATAGGGTAGCAATGCAAGGTGTCTTGCTCTTTTGACTGCCTGAGCAACTTTGCGTTGATATTTAAGAGAAGTGCCTGTTAGACGACGCGGCAATATTTTACCTTGTTCGTTTAGGAACTTCTTGAGGAACTCAGGGTCTTTGTAGTCGATATACTTGATACCACTTTTTTTGAAACGGCAATACTTTTTCTTCTTAACATCCTTCTGTTGTGGGGTAAGGTAACGGATTTCTTGTTCTGCCATAGTTTAAGCCTCCTTATTTTTAAGATTAACATTACGACGTTTCTCTGCATATTCGTAAGCATACTTATCAAGACGGAAGGTGAGGAAACGGATAACCCGTTCATCGCGGCGGAACTCTGTCTCGAGTGTTGCAATAATAGCCGGTTCAACATCAAATTGTAGAAGGGCATAGAATCCCGTTGTTTTGCCCATAATAGGATATGCGAGTTTCTTCAACCCCCACTCCTCTCGGTTGAGGATCTCTGCTCCATTGTTCTTGAGCAAAGTCTCAAACTTGTCAACCGCTTCCTTCATCTGTTGTTCAGACAAAACGGGAGTCAAGATGAAAGCGGCTTCGTAATGGTTTAACATAAATAAAACAGTTGTTAGTTAATAAATTACCTGTTTGTTGGCGGTTATGCGCAGTTGCATAGTATCCACAAACGGGCTGCAAAGGTACGACATTATTTTGGAATACGCAAATATTAGTAAGAGGAATTTTTGAGAAGTTGATTGTGGGTGGTTGAAAGATGAGAGTTGGTTAGTGGGGAATATAGAGGTGAGAGGGGAACATATTGTTCGGTCTGCGAAGGGGATTTGAGAGCCATAGCACGCTATAGTTTTACAGCCACTATGAAGATTTGACAACCGGATAATTTACGATTGGACAAGCATTGATCAGGTACCGTATTTCGTCACATTTTTGTATATACCCCGTCACATCATGGTATATTCTTCCTATATTCGTCTTATATTCGTCCTATATTCATCCTATATTAAACCTTTGAAATCGATAGGATTGGCGGGGCTTTGCGGAGGGTAGTTAGAATTATACGGCAATCCGCCTTATTCGGAAGCCAAAAAACAGCCAAGCGATTGCGTACCGAAAATTATTTTGTATCTTTGCGGACTGCTTAGTGTGGGCAGTACAAAGCAATAATACAGAATATACTAACCATATACAATACTGAACAATGATTTACCGTATTACATTCCTTTCGGATGAGGAGGATAAATTCAGACGCATTTACGAGATAGACTCAGATGCCACATTCTTGGATCTGCATAAAATCATCTTGTCGTCGGTGGGTTATCCAGATGACCAGATGACCTCATTCTTTCTGTGCAATGAGCGTTGGGAGAAGGAACAGGAGGTTACTTTAGTAGAAATGCCGTCGAGTTTTGAGTATGACAATCTTGTTATGGAGAATACCCGACTCGGTGACCTACTGACAGAGACCCACCAAAAGTTGCTGTATGTCTTTGACCCGATGTTTGAGCGTTGTTTCTTTGGCGAATTAACGGCAATGGAACCCGGCAGTTTGAAAGAACCTGTCTGCAAGAAATCGGAGGGCAAGGCACCCAAACAGTTGCAGACAGAAGACAAGATAGCCATCCAAACGAAGGATATAGATGTGGATGAGGACTTCTATGGCGATTCGCAATATAATGACGATGACATTGACCCCGAAGGGTTTGGTGATATGAATTTTGACAACAGCAGCCTGTTTTGACGGGTTGTTGTGGCGGTATGCGAATATCCGCCTACCTTATTTTTGAACAAACCGACAATGAATACTCTCATCATCTTGTCAGGAGCGACGGGAGTGGGTAAGACTGCTCTCAGTTTGCCGTTGGCGGAGGCGTTGGACAGTCCTATTATATCCGCTGATTCCCGTCAGATCTACCGAGAGATTCCCATCGGCACAGCGGCTCCTACTGCTGCGGAACAGGAGCGAGTGAGGCACTACTTTGTAGGTACAAAGTCGGTTCAAGAGAATTATAGTGCAGGAGCCTACGAAGAGGATGCTAAAACTATTCTTGAGCAACTATTCGCAGCCCATAGGACTTTGTTAGTAACAGGCGGGAGTACATTGTATTTGGATGCGATAAGCAGGGGTTTTGACGCTATACCGCATGTGTCGGCAAGGACAAGAGAAGAAGTCAGGACACTACTGCGGGAGAAGGGGTTAGGAGTCTTGCAGGAAGAGTTAGCGAGAATAGATCCTGTTTATTATCAGCGTGTTGACTTGCAAAACCCTCAACGGGTGGCTCATGCTATTGAGGTCTATCGGGAGTCGGGGCAACCTTATTCGTCGTTCTGCAAAGGGTTCAGCGGGAGAGCAAAGGAAAGAGATTACCGGATTATAAAAGCAGGATTGTACCGCGACCGAGCAGACTTGTATGAGCGAATAAACAAGCGAGTGGATAGCATGCTGGAACAAGGTTTGTTAGAAGAAGCAAGGAATGTGTACGCATGGAAGCAGCAAAACAGTTTGAATACGGTCGGTTACAAGGAGTTGTTTCGTTATTTTGACGGGGAACTAACTTTGGATGAGGCTGTTAACCTGATCAAACAGAACTCGCGTCATTATGCGAAGCGTCAGATGACCTGGTTCCGTCGGGACAAAGAGATACATTGGTTTGATGCGGATAGCGCAACCACAGAAGATATAATATCATTACTAAATGAATAAGATGAAAGAGCAACATTTCTACTGGTTAATTATTGTCGTTCTCTTGTTTGTATGCAGTTGCAAGAATAGGGAAGTTGATTTTTCGTACAGTCCGACAGAGCCGAGAGCGGGCGAGAAGATTACCTTCAGCAACCTGACTGCGGAAGGTGAGAATTGGGTATGGAAATTCGGAGATGGAAGTCAGTCAACCAGCAAGAATCCGAGCAAGGTATATAAGAAGCCCGGCACTTATACGGTAACGCTGACTGCAGACAGTAGCAGACATCGCATCTGCGCAAAAGAGATTACCGTATTTGATACGATTCCGACTTTCAGTGTGTCAACAGACAGTGTGGTCTTTCGAGAGGAATTGACGCTACAGGCTGTTTTGTATAATCCATACAACAAGAGCGTTGCTTACCAGTGGGAACTTCCAGAGTGCGCAGTGGTTACGAAGGGGGATGTGAGTGAGAGTAGTCTCAAACTTTACTTTGCGGCAAAAGACACTACCGTTCAGATACGGTTGGTGGTTACGCTTGATAAGAAAGAGTTCGTTTCGGAACAATCGTTGTACATTCATGACGGGGTTGCCATTTCTCTGTTGATGGCGACAGAGAGCGGTATCGTGCGACAGAGGCTGTTTGACAATGGGATTGAGACACCTACGGTATTGCCGATAGAGATGGCACGGGGAGGAGATATCGGGGTATTACTGACGAGCGGGGATGAACTGTATATGCTGCAAGCGACGAGCGGGGTTGAGCGGGGTATTTATCGTTATAACCTGCAGAATGGGCAGTTGAGTAGCATAGTGAAGAACAGCGAAGGCAATAAGAATAAAGGTTTTAACACGGGCTTTCTTGACAAGCAGTATCTTTATTGGGGGACGCAAGATGCCATTTGTCGTGTCGGTCTTACGGAGGAAAATGTGGTGCTGCAAGATTCTGCGGACCACCTTGTTGTTTCCGTTACGGATATTGCCTCGATGGGACGAGGGACGAGCGTTGGTGTGAGCCGTGTCGGTACGACCTACTTCTGGTCAACAGGGACTGGGATTTATCACCTTAATGAAGACAAGAGTGTGATTGCTGCTCTTGTGCCGACCAGTGCTATCACCTTCTTTACTGCTGATATTATTGCGCGTAAGATCTATTTTGTTGCCGGTAATACACTTTGTATCTGCAATTTTGACGGTAGTTATCTGACGGAACTATCGAAAGATGCGGCAGGTACTGCCACTATCAGTTACGGTAGTAACAGGATATATTTCACTACTACACAGGGTGTTGCTTATATGCCGCTTATACAGACGCAAAACAATCGAACCACAGCCACACCTACTCTGATGAACGATATAACGGGTATTAACGCCCTTGCGATTGATGAAACAAAAAGATAGTTCGAATTATGAAAACTCCTGAGTATATATTTGAGACCAGTTGGGAAGTATGTAACCATATAGGCGGTATTTATACCGTATTATCTACGAGGACTGCTTCTATGCAAGAGGTTTATCGTGACCATGTGTTCTTTGTGGGGCCTGATGTTTGGCACGAGAACAATTGTCCGTACTTCAAAGAAGTTAAATCGCTCCTTAAAGACTGGAAGAAGCAAGCATTGAAAGAGGGTTTGCATGTGCGTGTAGGACGATGGACGATACCCGGTAGTCCGATTGCCATTCTTGTGGATTATAATGATTTCTGGGGGCAGAAAAATAGCATTTACCGTCATTTCTGGGAGGTATATGGTGTTAACTCGCTGCCTGCTTATGGTGATTATGATGAGTCGTCGCTGTTTGGTTATGCTGCAGGTAAGACGATGGAGAGTTTATATCGCTTTTTACATCTTGAGGAGCATGCAGTGGTGGCGCATTTCAATGAATGGATGACCAGTTTTGGTTTGTTCTACATTCGTGAGGCATTGCCTCAAGTGGGTACTCTGTTTACTACGCATGCGACTTCTATCGGGCGTTCTATAGCAGGGAACAACAAACCACTTTACGATTATTTTTTAGGCTATCATGGAGATCAGATGGCCGAAGAACTAAATATGGTGGCAAAACACTCGACTGAGAAACGGGCGGCATGGGAAGCAGATTGCTTTACGACAGTAAGCCAGATTACCAATAAAGAGTGTCAGCAACTATTGGATAAGGCTGCAGATATTGTTACACCTAATGGGTTCGAGGGAGAGTTTGTGCCGCAGACAGATAGTTTGTTTGCCCGTAAGAGGAACGCTGCCCGTAGGCGGCTCAAAGAAGTGGCGGAGCAAGTTTTAGGGTTTCCGATAAAAGAGAATACGCAGTTTGTATGCACGAGTGGTCGTTATGAGTGGAAGAATAAAGGCATAGATGTTTATCTGCATGCACTAAAGCGTATCAAGGAGCAAAATAACAGTGATAAGGATATAGTGGCGTTCCTATTTGTTCCTGCATGGCAAAAAGGGATACAGGATCCTGCAAGGCGTACGGACAATATGACGACGCATATACTGTATAATCCTCAAGGTGACCCTATCATGCATACATTGCAGTATCTTGCTATACGGAACAGAGAAGATGACAAGGTGAAAGTGATATTTGTACCTTCTTTTCTTGATGAGAATGACGGGGTGTTCAATATGTCGTATTATGATGTACTGATTGGGATGGATATTACAGTGTTCCCTTCTTATTATGAGCCGTGGGGTTATACTCCGTTAGAGAGTATCGCCTTTCATATTCCGACTATTACTACTGACTTGTCGGGCTTTGGCAGATGGGTTAAGCCTTACTCGGAGCAGATTGCAGATGGGGTTGAAGTTATACACCGCATAGATTCTAATTGGCAAGAGGTAGTGAGCAATGTGGCCAATACGATATGTGCATATTTGTCGTTGCCTGTAGATGCACAGAAAGAGGCACGATCGAAGGCTAATGCTATTGCCTTGAAGGCTTCGTGGAAGGAGTTTTTCCGTTACTATCAACAGGCATATCATATCGCTCTTACAAAGGCGGAAGAGCGTAGGAAATAGGCAAGGAATACGATACTATAACAGATGAGCGGGGACAGTTCCTACAAGGTAGGTTGTTGTTCCTGCTTTGTTTTATGGTTTATGACAGGTTTGGTTGTGGGATATAGTTCTTTATGATGACGGAGCATGCTGCATAGATGTCTTGATATGCCTTCTTGAAGTCTCCGGTGTACCAAGGATCTTCGACCTCGCTTGTTTTGAAGCCTGCTGCTTGCATGAGCAATAGGACTTTGTTGTCGGTGTCATCTCCTATGACATATCGTAGATTGCGGGCGTTTGCATGGTCCATTATGTATATTATATCGTAGTATTGGTAGTCGTTTCTTGTTATCCGGCGGGCAGTATGGTGCTGAAATAGGATACCGTTTGCAGAGAGTATCTGTTTGGCAGGAGGGTAGATGTCGTTTCCTATCTCTTCGCAACTTGTTGCCGCCGATGCTATTTCAAGCCTGTCATTTATGTTGTATTGTTTTGCCAAGTGTTTCATTATGTATTCCGCCATCGGACTACGGCAGATGTTACCATGACATACGAATAGTATTCGCTTTTTCATATTGTTTGAGTATAAACAAAAAGAGCAGGAACAACCTTGTTGGCATTCCTACTCTTTGATTATCGTTTTACGGTTGATTATATCCAGCGTACATAACAGAAGTCTTGCCGATGTGGTAGGTCTGCATTTTTAGGGAACATACGAAATGCGAACTTTAATGCTCCTGCGTAGTCCAATTGATAGTCGGTTTCGAAAAACATTTTCGACCCTTCTGTACGGATTAGTTTGAGTTCCTGCACCTCATAGAGTTTGTCCTCGTTTTGTGAGTTGACGCGTACTGCGACCAACTCGACTCCTATGCCTCTGTCGTTTAGTTCCTTCGTATCTATAGTAACCGCCAAGTGATATACTTCGCCTACCTGAGGATTCTGGGTTAATTGTTCCGGGATGATGACTTCAGGAACCTCTATTGCATCCCAGTGCGAAGCCATATTCTCTTTCCATGCAGCAATCTCCTTCGCTTTTTCGTAGTTGTTGGCAATGAGCCATGTATGTCGTTTTGCTTCCTTGTTATAGAACTTTGCGAAATAGTCGTCCATCATTCGTTTTGTGGTGAAGCGAGGTGTGATTTGTGTTACAGAATTCTTGATTGTTTGAATCCAGTCGGGTGAATATCCCTTTGCGTTTTTAGCGTAGTACATAGGAATTATTTCGCTCTCCAGCATCTGGTAGATAGTAGCGGCGTCCAACTGGTCTTGGTGTGCCTGGTTTTCGTAGGTACGCTTATCTGTGAGCGCCCATCCTGCTCCCTTGACATATCCTTCTAACCACCAACCATCCAAGACCGAGAAATTGAGTACTCCGTTCATTTGTGCCTTTTCGCCAGATGTTCCTGACGCTTCGAGTGGGCGTGTGGGTGTATTGAGCCATATATCTACTCCGGACACGAGGCGTTTTGCCAAGCGCATATCGTAGTTCTCGAGAAATACAATCTTGCCTAAGAATTGGGGCATCCGAGATATTTCGATTATTCGTTTGATGAGTCCCTGTCCTCCACCATCGGCAGGATGTGCCTTTCCGGTAAAGAGAAACTGTACGGGATGTTCGGGGTCGTTAACTAATCGTGCCAATCGTTCGAGGTCGGTGAATAGTAGATGTGCGCGTTTGTATGTAGCGAAGCGTCTTCCAAATCCGATGATTAGTGTATTGGGGTTCATTTCTTCCAAGACTCTCACTATACGGCTCGGGTCTCCTTGGTTTTTCATCCATGTTTCGCGGAACTGTTCACGGATGTAGTCGATTAGTTTTGTCTTGAGAGACATACGGGTTTTCCATATTGTCTCGTCGGAGAGACTATTGAACGGCTCCCATAGTTGTGCGTTCGATTGGTCTTTATACCATTGTTTTGGGAATGTCTCCTTATAGACTTTCTTCCATTCGGAAGCCGTCCATGTAGGCATGTGGACACCATTAGTTACATAACTTACATGGAGTTCCTCAGGATAGTACCCAGTCCATATAGGGGCGAACATTTTTTGTGAGACTGTTCCATGTAGGCGGCTGACACCATTGACCTCTTGTGAAGTATTGCATGCGAATACTGACATAGAGAACTTTTCGTTGGTTCCGGGATGTTCGCGTCCCAAATCAATGAACTGCGCCCAATCAAGTCCTAACTTGGCAGGGTATTCGCTCATATATTTGTAGAAGAGTCCTTCTTCGAAGGAGTCGTGTCCGGCAGGTACAGGAGTATGGCAGGTGTATAGTGCGGAGGAGCGTACCACTTCGATTGCCTGATTGAATGTCAAGCCTTCTTCTTGGATCAAGTCAACAAGGCGTTGTACATTTATAAAGGCTGCGTGTCCTTCGTTGCAGTGGTAAACATCTTTTTTTATTCCTAATTTCTTGAGTGCAAGAATACCTCCGATACCTAACATTATCTCTTGTTTGATACGGTTCTCCCAATCGCCTCCGTATAGTTGGTGGGTGATGGAACGGTCGTATTCGGAGTTGAGATCGTTGTCGGTATCCAAGAGATATAGACTTATTCTGCCGACGGCTACTCTCCACAAGTATGCATAGACGGTTCTGCCAGGATAAGGTACCTCTATTACCATAGGCGTGTCATCGGGGTTCTTTACTTGTTTGAGGGGCAAGTTTGCAAAATTCTGCGGTTCATAGTTGGCTATCTGTTGCCCTTCGGGTGATAGTGTCTGAGTGAAATAACCATAGCGGTAAAGAAATCCAACGGCAGTCATATCAACATTGCAGTCGGATGCTTCTTTCAAATAGTCTCCTGCCAAGATACCTAATCCGCCGGAATAAATTTTGAGTATGTGCGATAGACCGTACTCCATAGAGAAGTAGGCTATACTTGGTTTCTTGGTGTCTTTTGGTTCGTCCATATATGCCCGATACTCGGCATAGGTATGGTCTAATTGTGCCATAAACTGCTCATCTCCGCCCAATTCGAGTAGTCGCTCGTAGGATATGCGGTTTAACAAGATTATAGGGTTGGAACTTGATTGATGCCAAACCGTATTGTCGATATTGCGAAAGATGTTTTTAGCGTCTGCATTCCAGACCCACCATAGATTGTAGGCTATTTCCTCCAACTTTTTCAAATTCTCCGGTAGGTTTGCGTGGACATTGATTTCTTTCCAGTTTGGTTGATTAACCTTGCTTACTTGAATTCTCATTATAGGTTTCTTAATTAGTTATGGATTCGAGTTTATCGTTGCCTTGCTTGTTCAAGCACAAAAGGCGCGCAAAGTTAGGCATTTTTTTCGGATTACGGAAGTTGTAAGGGGCAATATTTACCGTATTTTGGTTGTTATTTTGTCGGAGTTGGGAGGTAGGTGGAAGGTGTGGGATGGGTTTGTTGGCGACGCTTGTAAGGGGTTTGGTTGTTAGTTATGGTGGGTGGGGTTTGTAGTTTTTGTTGTTTTTATTAGTGGGGATTATGGAGGTTTAACGGGAACATATTGTTTGTTTTTAGAAGAAGATTCGAGAGCCATAGCACGCTATGGCTCTACAGCGAGCAATGAACAAGCAATTAACAATTAATAATTAACAATTAACAGTGAATGATTAATGCGAGGAGTTGAGTGTTTGGGAGGGGGATTGTAGGTAGTTTGTAGGTTCGTCCTATATTCGTCTTATATTCGTCTTATATTCATCTTATATTAAACCTTCGAAATAGGTAGGATTGACGGGGCTTAACAAAAGGTAGTTTTGAGGAATTGGGAATTTAGGAGGGAGGAATTAGGATTAAAAGTGGAGAAGAGAAAGTTAATAGTTGATAGTGAGTTTTTGTTGAGAGTTGAGGGTTTAGAGTTGAGGGCAGTTGGAGAGTTGATAAGTTTAGGAGTTAAGGAGTTTAGGAGTAGTTTAATTGGTTGAAAGGATTGTTAATATAGGTAAAACGGTAACACATTGTTCTGTCTGCGGCGAGGAGTCAGAAGCCCTTCCACGCTATGGCTCTACAGCGGGCATAAGCGTTGGAGGGTGGTTGGGAGTGAGAATGATTGAATTATGGACAAAGTAGGGGTATGCTCTTGCACAGATATAAAGAAAATAGTACCTTTGCCAAGATATCCATAAAATGAAGACCATAGATGCATTGTAGATAATATGAGAGAGAAGAATACAAGAAATTCCCGTCGTACGCCCAGTCGCCCACGCATCACCCAACTCGTTGACGCAATACAACAAGAATTTATTCATCATCCTGACACATTGTACACCCCTCAGAAGATAGCCCGTTGCAGCGGGGCAAGGACGGTGAGGGACGAACTTGCCGTACGGGAGATACTGACTAATCTGATGAATTTCGACTTCATCAGCAGGAATGAATTTGGTCTTTACACACTCAAAAAAAACAATCAGCAATCGCATGGGGAAAGTGAGCGTAACACCTATGTAGGCGAACTGAAGATTTGCCCGAGAGGTGGTTATGTTGCTATCAAGAGCAGTATATTCAAGGGCGACGTGTTTGTGCCGATGGATGCAATAGGCAATGCTTGTGATGGTCAGAAGGTAGTTGTTCGGTTGAAACGGTGGGGGCAGTCGCATAATTCGCCAGAGGGAGAGATTATTGACATTCTGGGTTCGCCCGGTGAGAATGAGACGGAGATGCACGCTATTCTGGCTGAATTTGATTTGCCATACAGTTATCCGTCTGCCTTAGAAGCCTCAGCAGACCGAATACCAAGCAATATCACAGCCAGCGAAATTGCCCGTAGGAGGGATATGCGTTCGGTCTGCACCTTTACTATCGACCCAAGAGATGCAAAGGACTTTGATGATGCCATCTCTTTTCAAGTACTCCGCAATGAAGGGAAGTCGGTGCTTTATGAAGTGGGCGTGCATATTGCCGATGTGTCGCATTATGTGAAAGTCAATTCGGACATAGACAAAGAAGCCTACCGCCGTGCCACATCCATCTATCTTGTTGACAGGACGATACCTATGCTTCCTGATAAACTTTGCAACCAGATATGTTCGTTGCGTCCCGACGAGGACAAGTTGGCGTATTCGGTGGTGTTCAAGATGGATGAGAAAGCACATATTGTTGATTATGAGATATGCCACACGGTTATTCGCAGTAATCGTCGTTTCACCTACGAGGAGGCTCAGCAGCGCATAGAGGAGCAGAAGGGCGACCTTGCGGAGGAGTTGCTTGCACTAAACCATTTGGCACAGATTCTTCGGGAAAGGCGTTTCCAGCAGGGTGCTATTTCTTTTAACCGTGAAGAGATCCGATTTGAGATTGACGAGGAAGGCAAGCCTATCTCGGTATATAGCAAGGAGTCGAAAGAATCGAATCAACTTGTGGAGGAGTTTATGCTTTTAGCGAACAAGACCGTTGCGCAGTTCGTAGGCAAGCCTCAAGAGCAAGGGAAGCGCCAGGCGCATGGTGTCAAGTCGTTTGTGTATCGTGTGCATGATGTTCCCGACCCGAGCCGGATACAAGACTTCTCGCAGTTCATCAAGCGTTTTGGTTATAACCTGAAGACATCGACGAAGAAAGGGACGACCTCGAAAAACATCAACAAACTGCTATCGCAGGTAAACGGGCGTCCTGAGCAGAACCTTATTGAGACCTTGGCCGTGAGGAGCATGGCGAAAGCCGTTTATTCTACCGATAATATCGGTCACTATGGTCTTGCTTTTGCATATTATACGCATTTTACATCTCCTATCAGGCGTTACCCCGACTTGATGGTGCATCGGCTGTTGGATAGGTATATCGGTGGCGGAGGGTCGGTGAATAAGAATGAATTGGAGGAGAAATGTCGCCATTGTTCCAATCAAGAGCAGTTGGCAGCGAATGCCGAGCGCGCAAGTATCAAGTACAAACAGGTAGAGTTTCTTTCGGATAAGATAGGCAAAGAGTACTATGGTCTTATCTCGAGCGTGACGGAATGGGGGATGTATGTGGAGTTGGAGGAAAACAAATGCGAGGGGATGGTTTCGATACACCACTTTGACAGAAACGACTATTTTGTTTACAACGAGAAAGAGTTCTGCATTGAGGGCATCCACAGCGGCAAACGATACCAGTTGGGAGACAGGGTGAAGGTACGCATTGCGCATGCCGATATACAACGGAGGCAATTGGACTTTTATCTTGTCGAACAGGAGTAGGAAATGTATAAAAAGAGTTATTCGCAGGTTATGCACGAGCATTTACATATAAAAAGACATCTTATTCTTCTGCTACTGATTGTGGTATGTAGGGGTTATCTGTCGGCAGAGGTAGCCGTAAATCTTTCATCGGGACAGACTATTGTTGGGGATATACTGTTCGAGAACGAGGAAGTGGTCGTTATACGGACGGGAGACGGAATGCGTTATCAGTACCCACGACAAGATATACTATCAATCGGCGAGGCGGAAGTGCAGAAGGAGGATACTGAAAGCCGGAACACAGCAGAACGGAAGGTGGGAGTTGGCGTGCAGGTAGTAGGTGGTGCCGCATTTATGCCGCAAGAGTCGGTTGGCGGGTTCGTGGGTACAGACCTTAAGATAGGTGCGTGCAACCTGATGCAGAGGCATATCTTTTTAGGAGGGTCGGTAGGTTATCGCGCTTTTATTGTGGACGGGAAGCATATCGGTTTTATTCCGCTGCAAGTATGCGCCGAGATACCGTTCTTGCTATACAGGAATGCGCCTTACATCGGTATGGGGGTAGGATACGGGATTGCCGTGAACAAATCGTACAAGGGAGGACTGTTCGTTAATCTTGAAATAGGGTGGCGACATCAGATTAACCCCAACAGTGCGTTGACGATTGCTTGCTACAGCGAATATCAACAGGGCGTCTTCACTACATCGGAAACAATCAACGAAGAAATCTATACACAACAATCTTACTTGGGTCTGTCGACGATAGGACTCAAGTTGGGCATTCGCTTCTGAACGATGGCAAAAGAGAACAAAGACACCAGGAAAAAGGCACTACGGAAGCACCGAGTTTCCGTGTTGCTCAATGACAGTGAGATGCGTACGCTTATGACCTACTGCAAACGGTATAAGTTCCGCAATCGCTCGCACGCTATTCGGCAATTGCTCATCAAAAACATCCTCAAACAGTTCGATAAGGACACCCCTACCCTCTTCGACTGATTTGGTCTGTTGCCTTCTACGACAACAAGGCGAGGCACCTTTCTGAGAAGATGCCCCGCCTTTTTTATAAGGATGGACCTCGCTATTTATTTCGAGAGTATCACAAACTCAACACGACGGTTCAAAGCACGACCTTCCTCTGTGTCGTTGGTCGCAATCGGTTCTGACTTACCCTTTCCTTCAAACTCCAGGCGTGATTTGTCGATGCCACGCTTGGTCATCTCGTTAGTGACAGAACGGGCGCGTCCTTCGGATAAGCGTTGGTTGAACTCAACACTACCTACGGCATCGGTGTGTCCTATGATGCGAATCCGTACGGTCGGGTTCTCGCTCAAGAAGTCATACAAATCCTCCAAGACCTGATTCGACTCCGGCAAGACTATCGTCTTGTTGGTTGCAAAATGCACATCCAGTAGCGTCACCACTTTTTCTTTGACCTCCTGCAATGCGAAATGCACAGTATCACGCTCGAAAGTGAACAGCCCTGTAAAAGGCAGATAACCCGTCTTGCGCACATACGCCATATAGGTTCCCGACTCCAACTTACTCTCGAAACTATACTGCTCGTTCGACATATCTACCGAGTACAAAGCATGCTCCCCCTTTGTATCATAAATCTCGACTACAGCATCCGACAACCTCGCCGAGGTTTCCTTGTCTTCCACTACACCACACAGATAGTACTTGGGTTCGGGCTTAGGTTGAGGTTGTGGCTTTGGCTTGGGTTGAGGCTTGGGCTTAGGCGTCCGCTTGGGAGGTATAGGCTTCTCGAACTCATACATAATCGTAAATTTGACGCCTATAGTTAATGGGTTAAGGCTCATTTTCTCTGCACCGGAAGTACCCAAAGTCGTATTAACCCCAGCCAAACGATTACTCCCTTCCGCAAAGACGGGCATGCGACCATACACACTGTTGGATGCACCTTCCACAAACGGTGCTGCCGCACTGCTATTCTTCGCATAGTTGTTGGTATTCAAGAAGCCATAGTCGGCGAACACACTCGCACGGTAGTGCAACAGTTCCTTGAAGGTTCTCTTTCTGCGCGCCTGTCCACGCTTACGGCGGGGAGGTGGGGCAGCCAACCAACGGTCCAAATCGATACCTGCCTCCAATGCCAAAGAGACCGTCGGACGCAACGACAAGTTGCCTTTGTATCGGTCCGATTTAGTGGACATCATCTCATGTGTGTAGATGTTCTCCAAATCCGCAGGCAACTTTCCGTGCGTACCCGTTACATCCAACATGCCACGGGAACTATAGCCTCCTGCTACCGGAATCCCTACTTTGGGACCCACAAAGAAAAAGAAGTTGTCATATTGTGCACCAAACAGTATAGGCACCTGCACAAAGAATGTGTTGCGAGTCTCTTTCCATTTCCTGAAGCCATAATGGTAGGTCATATCGTATGGGTATAGCATCTGCGCATCGATCGTAAAGTCCGTGATACGGGAAGTAGAGTTGATATAATCGAAGTCGATACCCGTCTGAAAGTGAAAAGCCTCTTTCTCCAACTCATAGAACAGCGACAGACCTCCTATCACGCCACCTTGCGTCTTCAAATCGAATTGGTCGAGCGTATTGGTCGAGAACTTATTGTCTAACAACGCCGCATAACCCAACTTGGGCGATAGTCCCACATAGTGAGTCTGAGCAAACGAACCACCTACCTGCACCGCCAGCAAGAGCAGCATGAGGCAACTGTATCTTAATGTATCTCTCATTATGATTCTTTCTAAATAGTATTCATTTTCATCTTAATAGCGCACGGAATGTCTCCTTATTGCCTTGCATATCGGTTACACTTACCACATACAAACCATTCCTGCTCGGCAGAATAATCTCGCCCCATCCGTCAATCTGCGTAGAAGCCACCAACACACCCAACGAGGAATAGACTTGAACATTAGCCCTGCGTGAAGTCTGCATCTGCATAGCCTGACCGTCAGTCGTTTGGAACACGAGAACGATCGAATCCCTCTCCATGTCCGAGATGCTGTGAGGACGGAATCCGCAAGTCATAATCGACACTCCGTCGTCCGCACGGGTCAGAAGAACCGAGTATTCCGCATCAAGCGACAGTTTTTCCTCCGGCAGATACAGACGGAACTGCGTCTCTCCCGGCAACAACTCGCCATCCTTGTACCATTGGTAGGCAGTGAACTCATACCCGCCGTTCCATGCTGAGTTGGTCACCGACAACACATCGTCCCACAATTGCAGCAAGATACTGTCCGGATACAGCACATCAAACTCGATGTACATATCCACATCGCTACACTTGTTCAAGTCGTTCATCACAAGGTTAGCCTTGTAGTGGTTCGGGCGTTTGTATGCACCGCTGCCTGAACTGATCGGAATATCTATTATCAAGTCTTGCCGTTTGCTGTCCACGGGAACTTCCAAAATATCCCTAAAACCTCCGCTATGACCTGTATCATCGAACAACAGCGAACAGAATCCTGCCATACCTTGGTCAATATGAACCGTAACAGGAAGTATCTGGTCGTCGCCACATATCACCGACGGAACATCGAGCAATGTTACTTTCAGGTTGTCTAACACTTCCACATAACGCAACCACACGATGCTGTCGCAGTTCTCCACACGGGTTTGATATGGGATATGATAGTCATACTCCCCTTCTGTCGTGATGCTATGACCTTCCCACTCGTAGGTCTCGCCGCCGCAGATAACCACTGTATCTCTGATAGTATCTGCCTTAAGCACCTCTAAGTGAAGCGTCAGCAGACTGTCGCAACCTGCCCAGGTCTTCAGCAGAACATTGTATGTGCCTGCTGTCGTATAGGTCTCCCCTTCGAACTCTATCGAACCGCCGTCGCATAGATAGGCAGTCGTCTCTGCTGCCGAAGGACCTATTGCAGGCGCATCAATATAGAAGTCTTGCACATCCGAACAAGTCTCCCCTCGCATCGTCACGCCAAGACGAAGATGTACCGTTCCTCCGTCCCTCGACAGAAGCACACGGGACGGTGCTTTCTCAGTCGAGAACACCGTAGCCACCCCTGATTCGTCAACAAGCGACCATTCATGAGAATTGCAATCCTCCATAAAAGTCTCTACCTCTCTGCCCGAGAACGGACTCGTATAATAACCGAACACACCACTCTTGTTCGTTATCTCCAAATAATTCTCGCAATTTTCCGACACGCAACGAAGTTCGGCGCGTGCCTTTGGGAATCTCGCTTGAGC
Organism: Firmicutes bacterium CAG:95; assembly: GCA_963615025.1. Classification (GTDB taxonomy): domain Bacteria; phylum Bacteroidota; class Bacteroidia; order Bacteroidales; family Paludibacteraceae; genus Colicola. The sequence continues at coordinate 33,577 of CAVEFV010000015.1, forward strand.
GGAAGCCGACAATGTAAAGTAGCAGTTCGAATTGGTAAGCGAGATAAGGTCGCAAGAGTAATAGTTCGAATCACTTGCGGCTATATACAACTGTCTGGAGGTAGGGTCCTGACCATCATAGAACGGCTCCGAAGGATTGTTCGGCTTATACCAACGGTACTGGAATCCCTCATCCACAGTCAACTCACGCGGTTTCTCGCCACAAGTAACACCTTTCATCTCGCCCGAAGAGCAATCCAAAGTGAAATAAGCATAGCCATAATGCGCACCTAAAGAACAGTCGTAAGTGGTAAGGCGTATCTTAATGGTCTGACCCGCTAACTCTCTAACATTCAACCCCACAGTAGTCCACTCTTTCCAAAGTATCTTGTTATATCCTGTCTCTGCCGTATGCCAACCTTCGGTGTTGATACCCGCACGGAAATCCGCTGCACCACAGATAGCATCCACAGGAGTACCATCCGCATGCAGAATCTCAAGCGTGAAACGAGGCTGTTCGGCCGCATCGTGGCTCGGGTCCTGCAAAACAAGCGCATACTTCAGTAGCAGCACGCCCACATCCTCACCCAAAGTAGTGGTGTATGAGATCGACTCCCACTCTGCCCCATCATCCCAGTTGCCCAAGCGTACCGACGCCACAGCACCGGCAGGCTTTGTCGGAAGCAGATTTCCCGTCCGCTCGTCCGTCTCGCCATCAATATAATGATAGGTATGTCGGCTCTGCTCTGAGGCGTAACCATAATCCACCACGCCTACTGTTCCGCTCGAACCCGTTACATCAGAGGGTCTGCTCCATGTACCATATCGGCACTCCACGCCTGCCGCATAGAAGTTCAGATAGTCCAAACAGTGACTCGACGGGTCGTAGATAAGTTTGTTCGGGTATATCGCCCACTGCGAAGAACCATCGCTGCACACCGAACGGACACGGAAGGTATATACCCCCTCCGGCATATCCGACAAGGAATACTGAAAACTGTTGCTGGTTGTATTCTCACTCACATTAACGGTGTTGCCTGTGGTGGTGGAATAGAACTGAATATCATACGAAGTGGCATTACCCGTCCAAGAGAACTTCGCCATACCGTTCTCCATCGTGTAACTAAGGTTTGTCGGCATGGTAAAGCACGAACCCGCTGCAGGCTTCGCAGTGATATAGATATTGTCGATTGCCGCCGACACCGCAGTAGGCGTGGCACTCGTGTTGTTGACCAACCACATGAACACCAAGTTATAACCCGTCGCCGCATTGGCTGCATCCACTATCACTGAGCCGGAGATATTCGAAAAAGAAGTATTGCTGCGCAACGGGAATGTAACGGGATTCGTAACACCTACCGAAACGACTTGCTTGCAATTCTGCACCTCATTCCCCGCCACAAAAACCGGCATGGTTGCACCTGTCTGCTGACCCGAGATGGTATTCGAAACAGGTACCCACAACGCATACAAACCGTCGGAGGTCGAACCGCCTGCCTTCCAATCGAAAGATATGTCATATTGCCCTTGAGGCAGAATAAAAGTTCGGTATGCACACACCACGTACGAACCTGCATCATAACCCACATTGCCCGCCTTATTAACCACATACAACGACTGATTGCCCGACATGGCTGTCTGCGTGCCTATCGACCACTTCGTCTTTACCGACAAACTCGGGTTAAATACATTGGGGGGTACATCGGCAAACTGCCATTCTGACACTTCGGCAGACTCTTCAAAAGAGTTTTCGTAGGGAACGGTCGTAACAGCAGCGGCATGGGCTGACCCTGCAAAACCACAGAGCATTCCAATAACCAACAACCCGACCCGACCGACAATTGACATAGAGTAGAACAATTTTCTCATATCCAATCTCTTTATAGATTACTCAATTACAAATAGATAACAAAGAGAGACACCTTACTATCAAAAGCAATCTCTCACACCTTAATAAGCACTACAGCCGCCCTTTCTGACAGGGAAAGCGCAGCGAATAACAAACTTCACGCAAAAGTAGAGAAAAGTATGCAATACAACAAATTTATTGATGACATTTTGTAAAAGTATTGTATATTTTCTTATCATTCGGCTTCTTTAGACTGTCCTCTCCCATACAAAAGTCCATAAAAGTCCCTTTTCAATGGCTTTTTCATCAATCCCCACCCTCCAACACCTCCAAAAGCCCTCCCTAAAAACTCCCTTCCGTAAAGCCCGATAAATACTTCCGATTTCGAAGGTTTAATATAGGATGAATATAAGACGAATATAAGACGAATATAGGATGAATATAGGATGAATATAGGAATGCTATAGGAACACTGTAGGAATACTATAGGATGAACCCATAAACCACCTCCCAAACACTCACCTCCCCGCATTAACCATTAACCCTTAATTCTCAATAGTTTATCCCATCTCCGTATGTTAATTGTTAATTATTACTTGTTAATTGCTGGCGTTATGCCCGCTGTAGAGCCATAGCGTGCTATGGCT
>CAVEFV010000016.1:0-35168 GCA_963615025.1 Firmicutes bacterium CAG:95
GGTAGTGGTAGGATAGTGGTAGGGTAGCAGTAGGGCGATCGTCCTTATATCAGTCGTATACAAACAGGCAAAAACTGAATAGAACATTCGTTACAGATTGAAGAATTATCACTCAACGACTCATTGTAGATTGGGCAATTTAATAAAAAGAGACTGTCGAAAGTTGTTATATTGCCTCTCAAAGATCGAATAACATTATCTCTAACACACCTTTATCGAAGCACCTCCGAACAAAACACATACATATAACCTCTCAAAGTCCCCCTTGTAACTTACACACAAATACAATACAAACATATCTGAATTATCCTACCTAACATTTCTTCACTTTCATCTTGTATCTTTGCCAATATTTAACTACCTTTGTCCGCGTTAAGTCCTCCTTGAATAGGAGGAACAGAGAATAAAGAGGGAAAGCACACAATAAACAAGCACACAGCAGGGGGAGCCGAAAACCTTCAATAGAGTAGGCATTATTTTTCAATTCGAGTTTCTATGGAAAACCAAGATTTTACGCCCGCACCTAACAATCATTTAGTTAAGGCTATCCTGACTATGCTATTCTGCTGCCTTCCTTTCGGCATTGTATCGCTCGTGTACGCCGCTAAGGTGGACTCACTTTGGAGCATGGGGCAAAGAGAAGCAGCCGTAAAAGCAGCCGACGACGCCAATGAGTGGGGCAATATTGCGCTCATCTGCGGCATTGTCGTCATCGCTTGTTATGCACTTCTCTACTTTCAGCGCATCGTTGCCTGTGTAGCCGACGACACTTTCAACTTCGACAGTTTCTGATACAATGACACATTCTCGAACCGCCATTATGCTTATCTCTTGCGGAATAATCATAATCGGCGTCCTATGTCTGTATCATACCTTCGACCCTACACATAGCATCTATGCGCCCAAATGTATCATCAAATCTATCACAGGCTATGCTTGTCCCGGCTGCGGATGCCAAAGGCTGCTCTATAACTGGGCAAACGGAAGATTTATTGAAGGACTTCGCTACAACTACTTCTTTCCGATAGGAATATTGTACATTATCCTTATTCTCATCGGGAAACGCCTTCCAAAACTGCAACGATTCTGCTCATCCGCTGCAACAATCTACCTGTTTATTGCGCTCTACATCGCATGGTGGATACTGCGAAATATCTTGGGCAATAACTCACCCGCAACCCACCCACACACCATCTACAACATGATTGCAATGTTTTTGCGCACCATGCTTGTATGATTGAGAAAAATGTACTAATTTTGTATCGTGATTTCTTGGCTCTATCATCATCGTGTTGCAATAGTGCCAAACAGTTAGAAACAAATATAGACCAATATGTCCATAAACTCCATCTTTTCCATCTTCCTCCCTAAAGAGGACAAGTTCTTTCCCAGATTCCAACAAGTGTCAAAAAACATTGTCGAGGCGGCCGATCTCTTTGCACAGATGATTTCAGAAACCGACCTGTCAAAACAAAACGATTTCTATATCCGCATCAAAGCATTGGAAACAGAGTGCGACGAGATAACCCAAATGATATTTGTCGATCTCAACGACACCTTCGTAACACCTTACGACAGGGAAGATATGCACGAGTTATGTGATACCGTTGACGATGTAATGGACTTGATCAATTCTTCGGCAAAGCGAACTATATTATACCAACCCAAATCCATGCCCAACAAAGCCATGCACATGGCTGAAATCATCCTGGAGGGAGCCAAAGCCATCAATACAGCCTTCCTGCAACTGAAAACAATCAATAAAAAACCGGAAGTCGCATTAGAGCAGTGCAATAAACTGCACACGCTCGAACACGAAGGCGACGATGTATATGACAACTTCGTAAAAGACTTGTTCGAAACAGAAGAAGATGCCCGCGAACTTATCAAGATAAAAGAAATAATGTCCTGCATGGAGGAAACCACAGATCATGCCAACCGCGTAGGAAAAACACTCAAAACAATTATTGTAAAGTACGCATAAACCACAATCCCTACTTAACACTATGTTGAGTAGGGATTTATTTTTTCCACATCACTATGGCTCTACTCATCACTATTATTGTCCTCGCCATCACTTTCGACTTCATAAACGGTTTCCACGATAGTGCAAACTCTATAGCAACGGTTGTCTCTACCAAAGTATTGCGCCCCTTTATCGCCGTCCTGTGGGCTGCCGTGTTCAACTTTATCGCCTTCTTTATTGCCAAATATGTAATCGGAGAGTTCGGCGTTGCGCAAACCGTACAAAACACTGTCGTAGAGGAAACAGTTACGCTCCAACTCCTTGTAGCCGGTATGGTTGCCGCAATCATCTGGAACCTGCTTACATGGTGGAAAGGAATCCCGTCCTCTTCATCTCACACCCTGATAGGAGGACTGATGGGCGCAGCAATAGCAGCACAAGGATGGAATGCCGTACACTGGGGGACAGTCGGATTTATCGCATTGTTTATATTTGCAGCCCCTCTTATAGGCTTCGTCGCAGGAAATCTGATCGCCATTCTCACCTACTGGATTGCCAAACGGGTCAAACCGCATAGAGCCGACAAATGGTTTAAGCGACTGCAACTCATCTCATCCGCAGGACTGAGCATCGGGCATGGACTGAACGACTCGCAAAAAGCAATGGGCGTTGTTGCCTGCGCCTTGATGGCATACACCAACACCTATCACATCCAATTCGAAGAACTACCCCACTGGCTGACTCCGATGAGTAGTCTGCCGGTGCCTGAATGGGTCCCTTTCGCATGTTTCTTTGCCATGGCCGTAGGGACCATGTCAGGAGGTATGAAGATAATCAAAACCATGGGGAATAAAATAACGAAACTAACACCTGTCGAAGGCTTCTGTTCGCAAACCTCTGGTGCTATCACGCTGCTGATTACCGAAATACTGAAAGTACCCGTCTCCACAACACATGTCATCAGCGGAGGAATAATGGGTGTCGGATCTGTAAAACGCCTGTCTGCCGTACGCTGGGGAGTAACACTCGAACTGCTTACTGCGTGGATTATCACTATACCCGTCAGCGCACTCATCGGCGCAGGGGTATATGGGATGATGTCTATCTTTATGTAACCGGCAACGCAGCACCGACATCACTTGTTCATTGCCTTGCCCTTCAAAAAGAATAGCGTATCGCACAAAGATTGCGTACCAACTGAACGATGGTATCAACCGAAATAGAAGTAGTGTTGATACACAAATCATAGTTGCTCGCAACACCCCATTGCCCGTTTGTATAGAAATTGTAATAAGCAGCACGCTGTTTATCTGTCTTCTCTATCAGTTCTGCGGCGTGCCTGGCACTTATCGACAATCTCTGCTCCAAACGCCGGACACGCTCATCCTTATCGCAAGAGAGAAACAAATTAAGGCAGTCCGTCCTGTCACGCAATATGTAATCTGCACATCGCCCTACAAATACACAACTGCCACTTGCTGCAAGCCTGCGAATAACCTGACTCTGTATTTGGAACAACTCTTGTTTGCCACCGCCTATCGCGTACATATACGGATTGCATACCTCGTCTGCCCGTGCAAACAAGTCCGCATCGAAATTACTCGCCTTTGCGGCTTCCGAAAGCAGTTCCTTGTCATAGTAAGTCAACGACATTGCTTCCGACAAGGCTTTGCCTACTGCCCTGCCTCCGGCTGCCAACTCTCTGCCAATATTGATGATCATCTCTTCGTATTATAAGGTTATGTTTGCAAAGGTAATAACTTTTTCGTAATTTCGCACCTCTAAACAAAGGAGAAGAGTAAACGCTATGAAAAGAAATATAGTATTCAGTCTGTGTCTGTGTATCAGCCTATGCCTGCCGGCGCAAACGGCATCGATACAGAAAATCCTGTCAAACGACTGCACCAAGAATGCCAACATAAGTGTGTATGTGCAAAATCTCTCTACGGGAAAAACTATAACCGCCTATCGTCAGCAAGCCGTTGTACCTCCCGCCTCTGTAATGAAGATTATCACATCGGCGACGGCAATCGAACTATTGGGCGACGATTTTCGTTTCTCCACCTATCTTGAGACCGACGGAACAATCGAAAAGGGCGTACTGAAGGGCAACCTCTATATTCGAGGCACGGGCGATCCCACTTTGGGTAGTGAAAAAGTGGGAAACCGTTCTTTTCTGTATAAATGGGCAAGCACCATCAAAGCCATCGGGATAAGAGAGATACAGGGGAACATAATCTCCGATGTTTCGTTCTTCGATGCAGATGCCATCAACCCGCAATGGATTTGGGAAGATATCGGAAACTACTACGCACCCGGTATCTATGCACTACCCTATCTGGACAACACCCTCAATGTACAACTGCGCAGTACGGCAGTAGGCAGTGTCGCTGAAGTGGTGAAAACCCTCCCTTATATCGAAGGTATCACCTTCGAGAATCATATACGCTGCACCTCTATCACGCACGATGGTGCCTATATTCACGGAGTTCCCTATAGCAATGTGCGCTACTTGGTGGGTAGTGTGCCGAGCAATCGGGGTATATTCGGCGTCAAAGGCGACATCCCTAATCCTCCGCTCTTGTTGGCACAACACTTCTGTATGCGCCTACGGGAAATCGGTATAACCGTGCAAGGAAAACCGGACTACATAACTGAAACGACTACGGATACTACCCGAAAAGTCCTTTATACACACCTTTCAGAACCGCTTTCCGTCATTATCAAAGAGGTGAACCTGCACTCCAACAACCTATACGCCGAACAAGTGTTCCGCTATCTGGGCAGTCTCATCACCACACCCTCAACGATTGCCAATGCTGTCGAAGTGGAACGAAATTGCTGGAGAAACAGAGGTGTGCTACTCAATTCTTCATTCATCATGGACGGGTGCGGCCTGGCACCACAAGACGCGCTCTCTGCCGAAACCTTAGTACAGATATTGTCCTATATGTGGAGAGGCAATCATCGTCAAGTATTCCTCGAATCTCTGCCTATTGCAGGGGAATCGGGCACACTTAAGTCTTTCGGAGCGAATAGCCCGCTGCAAGGAAAGGTGCAGGCAAAGAGCGGCACAACCTCCCGCATCAAGAGTTATGCTGGCTACCTCTATACACCGAATAACCAAACTATCGCCTTCGCAGTGATTATTAACAACGCCAATTGCAAACCGAAAGTCGTACAACAAATCATCGAATCATTTCTCTTGGATGTATATCAAACAAACAAATAGCACCAATTCCTTGTTGCGGGACATGTCCGCACAACAAGAGTTGCCCGAACTGTTCACTATCTACACCGACTATCAGACTGCGGGACGGGGACAACAGGGCAACTCTTGGGAAAGCGAAGAAGGGGCTAATCTACTGTTTTCCACGCTCTTTCGTTTGCAAGACATCCCCGTTCAAAGGCAGTTCCTTCTCTCGGAACTTGTCCCTTTGGCTTTGGTTGAGGTACTAAACAAATATGCTACCGCTTTCACGATCAAGTGGCCCAACGATATTTACTGGAACGACCTGAAAATAGGCGGAATACTTATCGAGCATATTCTGCAAAGCAATTGCCTACAAAGGAGCATCGTGGGAGTGGGACTAAATGTAAACCAAACGAAGTTCCTGAGTAATGCCCCCAACCCGACCTCGTTGAAGCAAATCCTATGCAAAGACATCAACAGAGAGGTACTGCTACAAGAAATCCTCGATGAATTCAAGGTTTTACGCCCTTTGCTGCACCAACCCGAATCGCTCAAACAGCGTTACATGGCGCATCTCTATCGCCGCAAGGGTTACCATCCCTACGCAGAAATACCCTGCTTGGCTGCACCCGTAAACATAGCACAGCACGACCTGAAAGGCAGTTTCTTGGCAACCATTACCGACATCACCGACAACGGCTGCATTGTCCTCACAGACAAGCAAGGCAACCCACACACATATCACTTCAAGGAAATCCGATACATCATCGATCGGAAATCACAACAGGAAAACGCTCTTTAAGAGACTTCCCCGTACTCAGATTGAGGAACTCACACACGATAATGTATATCCCCACCTCACCCACTCGTTCGTTGGTCAATCTCCCGTTCCACACCAATACTCCCTCCGCCGAAACAACCGCATTCCGATGAGGATAGGCTATTAAAGAACCTCGTGGAGTAAATACTCGCATATTCACCACATAACCGTCGCTCGGCAATAGGTAATGTATCAGACATACATCCTGCCACCCATCGCCATTCGGCGAAAAACTCTCCTCCTCCGCCCACGCATACCGACGGGCAACAGGCTCCTCTCCTTCCTCTATCGCTCTGTATTGCGAGTTTTGCGCTCCGGGAGTAGCATAACCGCAATCCTTGCTTGCCGAAAGCCACGAAGACGCATCATTGCTCGGAAGATTCGGATGGATACGCTCTAACGATACCCCTCTTGTCTCGTCCAACAGCACATGATGCCACTTCGGTGAATAACACGCCGAATCAAGAACAGTCGTATCTCCCGTCTCCCTGTCCACCCGAAGGAGATAAAGAGCAGCCCCGCTATTCGACAACATCCTGCTCCAACTGCATGACCATATATTATCGTCGCGTTCTGTTTCATAAAACGAGATAAGGTCCTCCGCATCCTTACACAGAACCGCATAATCATGAGCCTCTATTCGTGCAAACGACGGAAACATGTTAGCCGAAAGAAAATCCCCGTCCTGATTCCGTGTTGTCAGTTGAACTCCGTCTAAGACAGCAGCAACGCTGTCCCGATTATAAATCTCAATAAACTCCTGCCCGCTCTCCGCAGGGTCGAACATGATCTCGTTAATAACAAGGTTTCCCTGCGTGGTCGCTTCTTCCACATCCACAACTTCGCCCGTTACACGAATATCATCCAAGTAATAACAATTGCCCATTAGTTTCGAATTGCAAACAAAAATGCTGAAGTATTCACTCATAACGGACTTCCCTATATAACAACTACCCTCCAACACATAGTCCTCATCCACCCCCACAACATAACTATACAACGATAATACTCCCTTTTCATCGAGAGAAATCCGCATTTGTATTTTGTTGTCTGCACTCCCCAACAACGCTGCTCTCGCTTTGTTTTCCACCAGCAATTGCCTATCCTCTTGATACTGTCGATAGAGAGTAACATTCTTATTGGCACCCCCTATTTGTACATACAAACCACTGCCCTCTGTGGGGTCTTGTGTCGTCGAGGTAATATAGATTCGCATATAGTTGTAAGCGGAAGGAGTACACGCCATTCTCGCCCCAAAAGTCCATTCGGCATTCGCATTCACACGACAAACGGTGGAAAGATAACTCGTTGCCGCATCGTTGGCCTTTGTCTGTAATTGCTTGTACGGATTGATCGCAAAATTACTATATGTGCCTTCCCATCGGGGATTATTGGTATAGTCTCCATCTGTAAAATCCTCGATGAATTGGCAATAAACAGGAGTGCATATTGCTAACAATATAGGCAAAAAGAAGTGTTTCATGGTTCTCTTTGAGTGAAATGTCCACAAGCATCTGTCGCACCTTTTCGTGCCTGCTTGTCCGAGACAAAGGTACTCCTTTCTTGCGAGTTCTGCAAATCCCGTTCGGAACTCCGTACACTGACCTTACCCATAAACAAGAAAGATATATGATAAAAAATAACTAAAACATATAAATCCCCTCCCTTATGGCAAGCAAAAAAACACCCTCCGCCAAGCCCAATATATACTATCTATTCCAAAGGATGAATATAGGATGAATATAAGACAAATATAGGATGAATATAGAATGAATATACCAAACACCTACGAATTACCTCAAAACAGCCCCTCTCCACCCATTAATCATCAATCGTTAATTCTTAATTTGTAATAACTGTAAGGTCGTGGCATGCTATGGCTCTCAACTCTCCTTCGCAGAACAAACGATATATTCCCGTTAAACCAGATAAGCCCTTTCAACCCATTAAACTACTCCTAAACACATCAACTCCTAAACTCATCAACTGAAAAATTGCCCTTAATCCTCAACTCTCAACACCAAACAACTCCAAACGATCAACTTTCAACGAAACCTTCTCCTACCTATTGCACAAATAACAAAGATTTACTACCTTTACACGCTCAAAGAGGATAATAACTTTGTCCATCGAATCTATGCAGTCAGTCTGGGAAATACATAAACTATCGCAATCCGAACAGCAAGTTGCCAAACAGTTGGCAGAGACTTTGAATATCAGTGAAGTCTCGGCAACTATTCTGGTGCGGCGAGGATTGTTAACCTCCGAAGCAGCGCACGAATTTATATCACCAAAACTGCGAAATCTGTCCGACCCATTCCTAATGAAGGATATGGATAAAGCGGTCGAACGCCTATGCTTGGCGGTTGACAGGAACGAAAATATTCTGATATACGGTGATTATGATGTCGACGGAACAACTGCAGTAGCACTTGTATACCGTTTCCTACAAAACCACTACTCCAATATTGACTTCTATATTCCCGACAGATACACCGAAGGATACGGCGTTTCATACAAAGGCGTCGATTATGCAGAACGGAACAAGTGTACACTCATCATTGCATTGGACTGCGGAATACGAAACAACGAACAAATAGACTACGCCGCTAAAAAAGGAATTGACTTTATTGTATGCGACCACCATCTACCTGGCGCACAACTACCTGCAGCAGTCGCAGTACTTGACCCCAAACGAGCAGACTGCACTTTCCCATGCAAGGACCTATCAGGTTGCGGCGTCGGATTTTGCTTCGTACAGGCTTATGCGCAAAAGAAAGGTATCCCCTCCGACGAACTGATGCCCCTCTTGGAACTGACGGCCATGAGTATTGCCTCCGATATTGTTCCGATTGTCGGAGAAAATCGGATATTGGCATATCACGGCTTGCGTATGATAAACATCAAGCCATCTGTCGGCGTAGCAAGTCTTTTGCAGAAAGCAGGATTAGAGAACTCTAAAGTAACCATCTCCGATCTTGTCTATCGCATAGGACCTCGCTTGAATGCTTGCGGAAGAATAGAATCAGGCAGAGAGGCCGTACAACTATTAATTACACAAGATGAGTCCGTCGCCAATCGAATAAGTGAATCTATCGACGAGCATAATCGGGACCGCAAAGAGTTGGATCAGAAAATCACAGCAGAGGCATTGCAAATGCTTAAGGACGACCCTGATAACTCGAAGAGAATGACTAATGTGGTTTGTGGAAAAAACTGGCATAAAGGAGTTGTCGGAATAGTTGCATCACGCCTGACAGAATCCTACTATCGCCCTACTATCGTGCTGACAGAATGCGACGGCATAGTATCAGGCTCTGCGCGTTCTGTGGCAGGCTTTGATATATACACAGCAATAGATTCCTGCCACGACCTGTTAGACAACTTCGGAGGACACATCTTCGCTGCAGGATTGTCGATGAAAACAGAGAATTACCCCGCTTTCAGGGAACGATTCGATAAGTATGTCCGTGAACATATCTTGCCCGAACAACTGCAACCTATCATTCAAGTGGAGTGTGAATTGTCTTTTGCCGATATTACCAACAAGTTCTTTGATATATTACGCTGTTTAGAACCCTATGGACCAGGTAACCCCAATCCACTATTCATCACACGGGGAGTAACGAACCACCATGATACCCGTGCAGTCGGTAAAGCCGCAGAGCATCTGAAATTAGATGTTACAGATAATGGCATGGATACCATCAAGGGCATCGCATTTGGCAAAGGCAATCTTGCCAACTATCTTTTGGCAGGCGAGAAGATAGATATCTGCTATAGTGTAGAAAAAAATGTCTTCCAAAACTGCATATCACTGCAAATAAGGGCGCAAGACATACACTACCCTGCAGATAACCAAAAAATACTATATACAAACATCACTCATCACTAATACATTATGTTTTCAGAAAGAGATCAACAATCGCCCAAACAACGGAGAGGAAGTATAGAAGTAATCTGTGGTAGTATGTTCTCCGGTAAGACAGAAGAACTTATTCGAAGAATGAAGCGCGCACAGTTCGCCAAGCAGAAAGTAGAGATTTTCAAACCTGCAATGGATGTTCGTTATTCGGAAGTGGATGTAGTGTCGCACGATAGAAATAAAATAACCTCTACACCGGTCGACTCATCAGGAAACATCCTCCTTCTTGCTTCAGATGTAGATGTCGTAGGTATCGATGAAGCGCAGTTCTTTGATGAAGGCATCGTGGATGTATGCATACAACTTGCCAATTCAGGCATCAGAGTAATCATAGCCGGTTTAGATATGGACTTTTTAGGTCATCCCTTCGGTTCAATGCCTGCACTAATGGCCATCGCGGAAGATGTGTACAAGGTGCATGCTATATGCGTGCATTGTGGTGATTTAGCCTACATATCTCATCGGTTGGTGGATAGTACCAAGCAAATACTACTCGGCGAGACAGCAGAATACGAGCCTATATGTCGCAGTTGCTATGAACGGTTGAAAGAGACCGAACAGAACTAAGTACCTATTTCCTTACACATGCTTGCAAACTTTATTCTTCCTCTTGCAATAGAGGGTACCTTTACCTATCGAATACCCGATGAAATGGCTTCTTCGGCGCAAGTAGGAATGCGGGCATTACTACCTGTAGGCAATAAAATTTACACAGGTGTTCTACAATCAATCCTCCCGCAGGATACAGAAGACATAACGAACTTCAAGTTAAAAGATATAGTAGGTTTTCTGGACAACGAACCGATTGCAAATTCTCAACAATTAACACTCTGGCAATGGCTGTCCGATTATTATCTATGCTCCGTTGGAGAGGTTATGAAACTTGCATTGCCTACCGTATTTAAGTTGGAGAGTGAAACAAGGGTGCAGATAAATAGTTCCTCCGTTGTCAATACAGAAGAACTATCTGCCACACAACGGAATATACTGAACCTGCTCAGTGATGGCAAACTGCATAATATGCAGGAACTGAGTAAAGCCGTAGGTATTAAAAGCATCGCTCAGGCAATCAAGAAGTTGATAGATGAGGATTATGTTCGAACAGCAGAGGAGGTACAAAACCATTTCGCACCCAAAACGGAAGTCTTCTATTCATTAGCACTTGCATACAGGGAAGAAAACCATTGGCAACAGATAGCACCGTCGTTGAAAAAATACACGAAACAATACGAATTGTTGCAGCATCTGCATACCCTGCAAGATATAAGCCAAAAACAACTTGCTCAATGGGAGGGTTATTCCGTATCGGCACTAAAAACTCTGATAACAAAAGGAATTGTCGTGCAAGAACGGAGAGAGGTGGAAATGTCGTCCTTCACAGATAAGTCCATTCAGGAAAAGAACACGCTCAATGTATATCAAGAGGAGGCTCTGAAACAAATCAAAGAACAGTGGCAGCAAAAAAATATCGTATTGCTACATGGCATAACATCAAGTGGAAAGACAGAAGTGTATATCCATTTGATAGAAGAAATGCTGAATACACACAAACAAATACTCTATTTGGTACCGGAGATTGCATTGACCACCCAATTAAGTGAACGACTAAAACGAGTATTTGGTAACCGGTTAGGCGTATATCATTCCCGTTTATCCGAACGAGAAAGAGGAAATATCTATAGAAACTTGCAATGCGGCAATATCGATATATTATTGGGCGTACGCTCTACACTGTTCCTTCCATTTAACAATTTGGGACTGATAATAGTGGACGAAGAACACGACTCTTCATATAAACAACAGGATGTTGCTCCCTGTTACTATGCCCGTACAGTAGCCTACTATCTGGCACACCTCCATAATGCCAAAGTGCTGTTAGGCTCCGCCACACCTGCCATAGAAACATACTATAACACCCAGATTGGCAAAATAGGACTTGTCAAACTGACGCACCGTTATAACGACATTCCTTTACCAAAGATACATCTGTCTGACCTAAAAGATAACTATAGGCGCAAAGAAATGAACGGGCATCTATCATATTCGTTGATAGAGAATATCAGTACAGCCCTTGATAAGCACAAGCAAGTTATTTTATTCCAAAACAGACGGGGGTATGCAGCACAAACAGAGTGCAAACAATGCGGATATGTTCCCAAATGCGTACATTGTGATGTCACCTTAACAGTACATCAGAATCAAGGAAAACTGATTTGCCATTATTGCGGCTACTCTACACCTATCCCGACAAAATGTCCGATTTGCAACAACAGTCCCTTGCTGAATAAAGGATTCGGCACAGAACAAATAGAGGAAGAGGTCAGAACATTATTCCCGCAAGCAAAGGTAATACGAATGGACTTGGATTCCACTCGCAAAAAGAATGCTTATCAGGAGTTGTTAGATAACTTCGCCGCACATAAAGCGGATATACTAATAGGGACGCAGATGGTTAGTAAGGGGCTGCATTTTCCCGATGTCAATATAGTTGCGATACCCAATGCAGACAATTTGATGAATCAACCCTCATTCCGTGCTTACGAGTATGCTTTTCAGCAATTAGAGCAAGTGAGCGGACGCGCAGGAAGACAAGACAACGAAGGAGAAGTGTATATACAGACCTATCAGGTTGACAATCCTTTGTTCAAACAATTAATGACGCACGATTATGAGGCTTTTTATCAGGAACAAATCGAAGAGCGTAAATTATTCAAATATCCTCCTTTTTATCGACTATTGGAGATCCGTATCCGACACAGAGAATTGCAACAAGCAGAACTATCTGCCAACATACTACAACGACAATTGAAGCATGTATTTGGCAAGCGTTGTTCAATGGTCATCACCCCTCAAATCAGCAAGATGTATAACCTGTATGAGCGACGGATTGTACTGAAAATAGAGAGTACTTCTTCATTTTCGAAGGCAAAAGAACTCTTACGACAATGTATAAAGAGCGTAACTTCTCTATCGGAGGTCAAAGCGACCATATTCACAGAAGTAGAACCCTTATAACGATATAACAAAATGATAAAAATACAAGGAGCACTCAGCAATATGCGCCCAATATGGAAGATGGTTTCATTTATAGGTGTTATGTTGTTATGCCTTTTTCTTGTTATTATTCTGTATGGGCTATTGTTTGGAACAAGGCAGGATGTAGGTGCTCTTAAAGTTTTACAGGCATTGCAAACTACATTTGTGTTTATTCTACCCTGCTTGCTTTGTGCTTGCCTCTGGGACAGTCAGCCTATGCGTTATTTGCAGTTGGATAAACCTGTCAAGTTATTCCCTGCATGTTGGGTCGTGGGTGTGATGTTGCTTGCTATTCCGGCTATCAATCTATTGAGTTGGTGTAATCAACAAATAACATTACCCTCGTTCTTAAGTGATTTAGAGATGTGGATGCAAGCACAAGAGGACAATGCTGCGGCCTTGACAGAGCGATTTATCAAAGCCGATACTTTGGGCATTTTAGCACTCAATCTACTACTTATGGCACTGCTGCCTGCTATAGGAGAAGAGTTATGTTTTAGAGGAGTTATACAGAAACTGTTACAACCGATGAATATAGCATCTCTTAACGGACAAGTTTCTAATAAAGCCATACACATATCCGTCTGGGTATCGGCAATACTGTTTTCTGCAATGCACCTACAATTCTACGGCTTTATTCCCCGTATGCTATTAGGTGCGTTCTTTGGTTATTTATTGGTGTGGTCAGGTAGTTTGTGGCTACCTGTATTGGCGCATTTTACTAATAATGCCGTAGTGATACTGTTCTACAACTTATACTATATGCGTGGTCTTTCTGCAGATGATATTAATACTTTCGGTACCGGAAGTACCCTATGGGCAGGGTGTTTAAGTGTTATATTGACTCTGTCGGGTATTTGGATACTATATCGATTCTATCATCGAAGAAACACATTATAGTGTATCCAGATGCACATCCCGGAAACCAAGGAAATAGAGAATACCATCTAACCCTATAGTAGAAATAGATTGTTGTGCGTTCGCCTTTACTTTAGGCTTAGCATGAAAAGCGATTCCCAATCCTGCTAAGTTGAGCATAGGCAGGTCGTTCGCTCCATCTCCCACTGCAATGACTTGTTCCAAGTCAATATTCTCGGTATGTGCTATAGAGTTGAGCAATTCTGCTTTCTTTTTCCCATCGATGATATCGCCTATATAATGCCCTGTGAGTTTTCCATCAACAATTTCCAAATTATTGGCATATACATAATCGACACCAAAGCGTTTCTGCAGATAGCGTCCAAAGTAAGTAAAACCTCCAGAGATGATAGCGATTTTCATACCACATTTCTTAAGGACAGACATTACACGGTCGGCTCCTTCCATAATCGGTAAATGTTCAGCAATATCTTGCATAACAGACTCGTTTAGTCCTTTCAATAGTGATACTCGTCGTGTGAAACTCTCTTTGAAATCTATTTCTCCACGCATAGCCGATTCTGTGATGGCTCGTACTTCTGCCCCGACTCCTGCTCTATCGGCTAATTCATCGATGACCTCTGTTTTAATAAGGGTAGAGTCCATATCGAAACAAATAAGACGACGATGCCGACGATAGATGTCGTCTCGTTGGAAGGATATATCAATACCCTCTTTGGCAGATATATCCAAGAATTGTGCTGCCAAGGTATGTTTATCTTGTACCTCTCCTCTTACGGAAAACTCCACACAAGAGCGCGGACGTTCATTCTTTGGAAGATTAAGAGGCGGGCGACCTGTAAGTCGCGTGATAGCATCGATGTTCAGATTACGGTCGGATAAGGCTTGTGTTACGAGTGATATCTGCTGGGCAGTAATTTCTTGTCCTAATATTGTAATGACATGGCGTGGTTTGCCGTGGCGCATTACCCACGCAGAATATTCATTATCGGTGATAGGAGTAAACCGGACTTGCATTCCCAATTCAGTACAACGGAACAGAATTTCTTTCAGCATATCTCCTGAATGGCGCGTGTTTTCTATCTTGAACATCAGACCCAAAGATAATTGATGGTGCAGGTTGGCTTGCCCTACATCCAAGATGACGGCGTTGTATTTACCTAATATCTGCGTGATAGAAGATGTAACGCCAGGATGGTCTTCTCCCGATATTGTTATCAAGATGATTTCGTGTTGCTTCATTGGCTTGGGTATTGTTGGTTTATCGAGGCAAATGTACAATAAAAATAAAAATGTGAGAGTACAAAAGAAAGAGTTTTGCTCTTAAAAGCGAAGGCTATACGGGTTACGCGATTGTGAGATTTGAGAACCGATTATGGTTGGTGTAGCAGATATTATTCCAATGCACGATATATGCCGCCGGGTAATGACTTGACAATTCCACGAAACTCCATCTGTAGCAGTAATGACGACACTTCAGAATATGGCATTTGCGT
This sequence comes from Firmicutes bacterium CAG:95, assembly GCA_963615025.1. Taxonomy (GTDB): domain Bacteria; phylum Bacteroidota; class Bacteroidia; order Bacteroidales; family Paludibacteraceae; genus Colicola. Next base: position 15,316 of record CAVEFV010000016.1, read on the forward strand.
TTCCATTACCAATAAATTGATGTGCAAACCTTCGACATTTTCATGGAGTATTTTTAGAAGAGCATCTTCTTCGTCACTTAAATCGGTGAATATTTTTGTTTGCAGAGGTGCAGATGGTTTATTCACATCCCATTGCATTGCTTGCAGAATATCTTGACCACTCTCCACCAACATTGCCTTGTTATGCTTGATAAGAGCATTACAACCTGCTGAACAGATGTCTCCTACTCTGCCCGGAATAGTAAATACATCTCTGTCGTAAGAGTTCGCCATTTCTGCTGTCAGCAACGAACCACCTTTCTCTTTTGATTCAACTACCAAAGTGGCATCACTTATGGCTGCAATGATACGGTTTCGTGCCACAAAGTTCTGTCTATCGGGTCGCGTTCCAGTAATGTACTCGGTTAATAATCCACCGTTCTGCAGTGCAGCAATTGCCGTATTTCTATGCACTGCAGGATAAATCCTATCTAATCCATGACCCGGTATAATAATTGTGGACAGACCTGCTTCTAATGCTGCCCGATGTGCGGTAATATCGATACCATACGCCAAACCACTCACTATGATGACATCTTTTGACGAGGATGCTATGTCCAATACGCAACGCCTGCATATTTCTTTCCCACGCTCGGTTGGAACACGAGTACCCACTATAGACAGAAAGTGTCCGTTATTCAAGTTTAGGTTTCCTTTACCGAACAGCAATAATGGAGCATCGGGGCATTCTCGCAAGCGATACGGGTAGTTTTCGTCCTGATAGTAGTATGTAGTAATATGGTGTTCGGAGATAAAATCCAACTCCTTATCTGCACGAGCAAGTGCCTTGCTACGATTGTTAACAATAGCTGATACTACAGATGGTTGGATGTTGGGTATTCCTTTTATATTCTTATGAGTCGCAGTAAACACCTCCCTTGCCGAACCAAAATACTCGATTAGCAGTTTGGAGTGGCGTAGTCCGATAGCCGGTAATAAGCCTATTGCGATTTGATATCTTAACTCACTCTTTTCTTGCATAGAAAGATGCTTGCAAAACAACCGATGAATACACCAACAATATCTGCTATCCAATCGAACCAATCACCCGTGCGCGGATAGAAACAGTACTCTTGTAGAAGTTCGATGGCTCCACCATATACGACAGGTAGCAGACAGCCTAAGAATATTATCTTCGTGGTAGATACTTGATTGCGAAGCATAGTATAGGTAAATATAAATGCTAACGCAAGATACATTATTAGGTGTGCTATTTTGTCGAAATATGGGATAGTGTCCGCTAAAGAGATATGGACATTCCGCATCAAGGACAGATATAGTATTATCGCTGCCACCAGAATGGTCGGAATATAAGTCCATACTCTTTTCATTACAGGCTAATGTATGAGGTTATGCCCTGTCATCTCCGCCGGTTGAGGTAGCCCAAGAATATGACATAGTGATGGTGCTACATCTGCAAGGATACCGTCGCTCACTTGTGCATTTTTGTTGTCAGACACATAGACAAACGGTACAGGATTCAACGAGTGAGCCGTATTGGGTGTTCCATCGGCATTCTTGGCATGGTCGGCATTGCCATGGTCTGCAATAATAATTACTTCATAGTTGTTTCTACGCGCCGCTTCTATCACTTTGCCGACACATATATCAATGGTTGCTACCGCTTTTTGTATAGCCGAATAGACGCCTGTATGCCCAACCATATCTCCATTGGCGAAGTTTAGTGTGATATAGTCGTATTTTTGCGTATCCAATGCTTTTACCAATGCTTCGGTTACTTGTGGGGCAGACATTTCCGGTTGTAAATCATAGGTTGCGACTTTTGGCGATGGTATCAATATACGCTCCTCCCCTGCAAATGGTGCCTCTCGTCCTCCGGAGAAGAAGAATGTTACATGTGCGAATTTCTCGGTTTCCGCTATACGCAGTTGTTTTAGACCTGCTTTTGATACTATTTCGCCTATTGTATTCTCCACATTTTCTTTTGGGAACAGAATATGCACTCCTGTGAACGAGGAATCGTAGGGAGTCATGCAATAGTACTGCAAGTCTTTGATTGTATGCATACCTGCTTCGGGCATGTCTTTTTGTGTCAAGACGATAGTAATTTCTTTTGCACGGTCGTTGCGGTAATTAAAGAATATCACCACATCTCCTTCTTGAATGGTTGCCAAAGGTTTGCCATTGGCATCGACGGCAACTATCGGCTTCATGAATTCATCGGTTATTCCTTCTGCATAGGAATTGCGCATTGCTTCCAACAGGTCGGTGGCGGGTGTCCCTTGTCCGTTCACCAACAAATCGTAGGCGAATTTAATACGCTCCCAGCGTTTATCACGGTCCATCGCATAGTAACGACCGCAAATGCTTGCGATATGTCCTGCTGTTGTGGCGCAGTGTTGTTGCAACTCCTCAATAAAACCTATACCACTTTTAGGGTCGGTATCACGACCATCCATGAAACAGTGGATAAAGGTTTTATCTATTCCGTAAATCTTGGCAATCTCGCACAGTTTGAAAAGGTGTTCAAAACTACTATGCACACCACCATTGGAGGTTAGTCCCATGAAATGTATCTGTTTGCCCTGTTTCTTAGCGTAACTGAATGCAGATACTATCTCGGGGTTTTGCAGAATAGAGTTGTCCTGACAGGCTCTGTTAATTTTAACCAAATCCTGATATACTATTCTTCCTGCTCCGATGTTCAAGTGCCCTACCTCCGAGTTGCCCATTTGACCATCGGGCAATCCTACATTCTCGCCGGATGCTTGCAATTGCGAGTGAGGATATGTAGCCAATAGTTTGTCCCAGTTAGGTGTCGGGGTGGAATAAATTGCATCCGAGTCGGTTTTATCGCCGATTCCCCAACCGTCTAAAATCATTAATAGTGCTTTTTTCATATTCATTGTTTTATCGATTATCTTTGTATATTCTGTCCATCATACGCTTGTCTTCGTTCTCTTTAAGCGTTTGTCGCTTGTCGTAAGCATGTTTGCCTTGACATAGTGCTATTTCGAGTTTTGCCAACCCTTTTTCATTGATGAAGAGGCGTAGCGGGATGATTGTTTTACCTGTTTCTTTTGTTTGGCGCTGCAACTTGACCAATTCTTTGTGCTGCAGTAGAAGTTTTCTGTCGCGTCGGGGTACATGATTATTGTATGTCCCCAATGCATATTCTGCTATATGCATATTCTTCACCCATAGTTCGCCCGATAAAAACAGGCAATAGGTATCATTGAGGCTTGCTTTTCCTCCGCGTATAGACTTTATTTCGGTTCCATATAGTTGCAGCCCCGCTGTATATCGGTCCAATATTTCATAATCGAATGCGGCCCGTTTGTTCTTTATGTTTATATCTGATTTATAACGCATGATGATTACATATTGGGGAATGACAATTTTAATACCAAACGAAGTATTACAGGCAATGCGACCATTGTGACTGACAAAATGACAACTGCACGATTTATCGAGCCTCTGATTTGAATGTCTAATGTCTTGCAGCCTATATAAAGCAAGTAGATTACATAGAAGTTCAGGATTTGCAGGTAACTCATGCTTGGGAGCAAGGTCAGCAATATATCCACTGCAAAAAAGACCGTCATGGAATAAGTAACCAAAGTATAGACGGGTAGTATTTCTTTTTTCTTACTGATACAGCCATACAGCAGAAACCCGCCGATTGCTATAGCAAGATAATAGACGACAGCATAGAAGAGCAGTACTTTGAGTAACTCTCCAAGTGCCAACAAGAGATTGACAGAGCCGGAATGATAGAGCAGTGTACACAGAAAATGCAGTATTCCACAGAAGATGGTCAGTGGCAGTATGTAGGAAGATAACAATGATTTCATCGATGGTTTTTCGGCAGCAACCTGCTTCCACTCTGCAGACGGGAACAACAGAATACGCCCGAAGCGGCGTCCGATGAATTTGATATGTTTGATTATCTTTTTCACTCTCTTGAAAAACAGATTCTAAAACTTTCTAACGAGGTGCAAAGATACAATATTTTTCGCAATCTTGGCATACCTTCTCCGGCGGAGAATTCATTGGGGCGTATAAATATCCGTTGTATTTGCAAGATTATGATATACCTCTTTGCAGATTAAAATAAAAGCAGTACTTTTGCAGGACATAAAACACAAATATCTATGCTAAAAAACATCTTAGCCATCACTGGTAGACCAGGACTGTTTCGTTTGGTTAGTAGAGGTAATGGTATGCTTATTGTTGAGTCGCTTGAAGACGGAAAGCGCATGCCTACTTATTCGAGAGATAAAGTAGTCAGTCTTGCTGATATATCGATGTTTACGACCTCAGAGGATGTTCCTTTGCGGGTTGTGTTAGAGTCGCTTGGTAAACAAGAAAATCTGCAAGAGTGCAAATTGGAAGTAAAGAAGGCCGATAATGATACTTTGCGAGACTTTTTTGCAAAGATACTTCCGAACTTTGACAGAGACCGTGTATATCCATCGGATATACGGAAACTTGTTCAGTGGTATAACATTCTGATAAAGGCGGGTATTACTGATTTCAAAGAAACAGAGGAGGAAGATAATAATTCGGTAGTGCGTGAAGAGAGCAACAAAGTTGATGAAAAGAAGGCCGTACAACGCTCGGAAGGCAGAGTTCGTAAGGCTGCAGTAAGCAGCACCCGTTCGAATGTCGGTACAAAAAAGGGATAACAACGATTGAAGGTTAGAGAGATTATTAAGCAAATAGAATCTGTTGCGCCGCTGTCATTGCAAGAGCATTGGGACAATTCGGGAATACAGATAGGTGATATAGAACAGGAGGTGCGTTCTGTTCTGTTGTGTACTGATATAAACGAGGTTATTCTGCAGGAGGCGATAGACAGAAACTGCCAACTTGTTATTTCGCACCATCCTCTTCTTTTTCACGGACTAAAAACCATTCAGGGTAATACGACGGCAGAGCGTTGTGCCATTCTTGCTATAAGAAACAATATTTCTCTTTACTCCTCCCATACGGCCATGGATGTTTATTTGCATGGCGTTAGCGGGCATATTGCAGACCGATTGGGGATTGAGCGATATGAGATTCTTTCTCCGACGCAACCCGAACACGGATTAGGCGTTATCGGTTGTTTGCCGACACCTGTTCCTTTTGTTGATTTTCTGAAACGGGTTGCAGATTCCTTTTATATTGAAACGATGCGCTATACTGCACCCAAGCAGGAGACGGTGCAGCGGATTGCTGTTTGCGGCGGAGCAGGGAGCGAGTTTATTCCTCTTGCCATTGAGCAGAAGGCGGATGTGTATCTTAGTGCCGACTTCAAATATCATGAGTTCCGTGAAGCCAACGGGCTTATTGCCGTAGTGGACATGGGACATTTTGAGAGTGAACAATACACCAAAGAAGTGTTTGCCCACTTGTTGGCACCGTGCAGGGACCGAATAGAAATCGTGCTTTCGGAGAACGACCGAAGTCCTGTATTAACCTATATAAGAAGCAATAATATAATAAATTAAATAAAAACAAGAATTGTTATGGCAACAAAAGAAAACGAATTGACAACCGAACAAAAGTTGCACCTTCTATATGAATTGCAGAAGGTTTATTCAAAGATTGACGAACTGCGTGTTCTTCTTGGTGAATTGCCCGGTGAAGTAAAGGACATGGGAGATGAAGTGGAGGGACTTAAATGCCGTCTGTCTAATATTGAGACCGAGATTAAAGACTTGGAGGCACGCATCAGTGAGAAGAAAGTACAAGGCGAGATGGCAAATGCGATGGTTGCCCGATATAAAGAGCAACAGGATAATGTGCGTAATAATCGGGAATACGACAATCTCACCAAAGAAATAGAGTTTCAGACCGTAGAAATAGAACTCTGTCAGAAGCGCATCAAAGAATATACAGCAGCATTGGAACAAAAGCAGGTTGATAAGCAGAAAACCATTACAGATATAGAGGAGTGTACTATTGACTTGCGTGAAAAAGAGCATGAGTTAGATGATATTCTTAATGAAACGAAAGGTCAAACAGAACAACTTATGCTTTATGCACAAGACCTCGAAAAGAAAATGACCGATGAACGGTTGTTGACCGCATTTAAGAGAATACGTAAAAATGCGCACAACGGTCTTGCAGTTGTTACAGTAGAACGCGATGCGTGTGGTGGTTGTCATAATAAAATACCGGCACAGCGTCAATTAGATATTCGTTTGAGAAAGAAAATCATTGTTTGCGAATACTGCGGTCGTATCTTGATAGATCCTGAGATGGCCGAAGAAACAAACAAGGAATAAGCACCTTGCTTTGTTTGGTATTTTTCCATTCTATACACACCCTACGAGGGAAGTGTATAGATGGAAAAAAGTCCGATGAAAAGGGCATTATAGGAGCAATTATCGAAGATAATCGTTCGTGCGGCCTGCCTAAAAGACACCCATTTGCAAGAGCTATTTCAGGCAGGTCGATGAGGCATAGTTCGGTGTTGCGGGTATGTTGGTTTCATCCTGTTTTCGACAGTGTTTTGACGGTATTCCTATAGTCATCCTATATTCGTCCTATATTTGTCCTATATTCATCCTATATAAAACCTTCGAAAAAGGTAGGAATGACGGGGCTTGGCGAAGAGTGGTTTTATCGATTTCCGATGGGAAGAGTATTCTTTTGCGCAGGCAATACATTCATATTATTTAACAATATACTTTGAAGAACCGAGATTACAGAACCGAGAGAGAAGTGCAACGGAAGGTTGCGTACCATGATTTGATTATGGTGTCAGACTGCGGATGTTGTGTGTCTCGTAGATTTTCCATAACTTTGTGCATCCAAAATTCGCTTTACAACTATGAATGAAATAGAACAGATCCAAGCAACTGCTGAATACACCAAAGACAATGTCCGACATTTGGAGGATGTGGAACATATCCGTCTGCGTCCTGGAATGTATATTGGTAAATTAGGGGACGGTTCACATTCCGATGACGGTATTTATGTCCTTATAAAAGAGACGATTGACAACTCGATTGATGAGTTTCGTATGAATGCCGGAAAGGTTATTGATGTGCATGTGGAGAATGGTAAAGTTTCTGTGCGGGACTATGGGCGAGGTATTCCTTTGGAGGTGTTGGGGGATGTGGTTTCGATGCTTAATACGGGCGCGAAGTATGATTCAAAGGCTTTCAAGAAATCGGTAGGACTAAACGGCGTGGGTCTGAAAGCCGTGAATGCGTTATCGTGGAAATTCGCGGCTCAATCGTTTCGTGACGGGAAGACGCGCAGAGTGGAATTCAAACAGGGCAAACTGACGAGTGATACGGATATTATTGATGATACGACGCATGCGCAACGGGGAACCTACATTGAGTTTGAGCCGGATGCATCGAGAGGCCTCTTTGAAAATTACACTTTCAGAGAGGAGTACATTGAGACCATGCTGCGTAATTACGCCTATTTGAACATTGGTCTTACTCTGAATTACAACGGCAAGCATTTCTGTTCGAAGAAGGGGCTACTGGATTTGTTGACCGAAAATATGACAGTGGAACCTCTTTACCCGATTATTCATCTAAAGGGTGAAGATATAGAGATAGCACTGACTCATACGAATCAGAACAACGACGAGTACTACTCGTTTGTGAACGGGCAACATACGATTCAGGGAGGTACGCATCAGACGGCTTTTCGGGAGGCGATAGGCAGGACGATAAAAGATTTCTTCGGGAAGAATATGGATTTGACCGATGTTCGCAATGGGATTGTAGGTGCGATTGCCATCAATGTAGAGGAGCCAGTATTTGAGAGTCAGACAAAGACAAAGTTGGGTTCTCGGGATATGTCGCCGAAGGAAGGCAGCGTGTCGGTAAACAAGTTCGTGAATGATTTTGTGAAGAAAGAACTTGACAATTTTCTGCATAAGCATCCGGAAATAACGGAGGTTATGCTGCAAAAGATTCAGGACTCGGAGAAGGAGCGCAAAGCCATCTTGGGTGTTACGAAAATTGCGCGAGAAAGAGCGAAGAAGAACAATCTGAACAACCCCAAACTGCGCGATTGCCGAATACATCTGAATGATGCCAAGCCGACTCGGTCAAGCAAGGATTCGGACGAAGATTTGAGAGACTTCAGTTCGATATTCATCACGGAAGGGTTGTCGGCATCGGGTTCCATTACGAAATCACGCGATGTGAACACTCAAGCCGTGTTTTCGCTGAGGGGTAAGCCAAAGAACAGTTTCGGGCTGACGAAGGAGATTGTTTATGAGAATGAGGAATTTTTCTGCTTGCAGTCGGCTCTGAATATAGAGGACGGGTTGGACAATCTCCGTTACAACAAGGTTATTATTGCGACAGATGCAGATGTTGACGGTATGCATATACGCTTACTGCTGCTTACATTCTTTCTGCAATTCTTCCCTGACCTTGTCAAGAAAGGGCATGTTTATATCTTGCAGACACCTCTGTTCCGTGTAAAGAACAAGAAAGAGATACGCTATTGCTATACAGAGGAAGAACGCCTGAAAGCGATTGAGGACCTCAGTCCGAATCCAGAGATAACCCGTTTCAAGGGATTAGGTGAGATTTCTCCCGATGAATTCAAGGGATTTATCGGCAGCAACATCCGTCTTGACCAGGTATCGCTACGGAAAGAAGATGCTGTGAACGAACTGATGGAGTTCTATATGGGCAAGAATACAATGGAACGGCAAAACTTTATTATAGACAACTTGGTTGTGGAAGAAGACGCTGTAGATTAGACTGATATGTGGTGGGTTCCGGTTGTTATATTTATCGGTTTGGGGCTGTTTGTGGTGGTCGCTACAGAGTTGAGAGAACGACAAACGAAGAAAGGCGGAAATGCTCCGGCTGCAGCAACGACCAAGAAGCGTACTCCGATTGACGGAGAATGCTGCGGGCAACATGCCGTGTGTGAGCGAGAGTCGTTGCTCAATCATAGGGCAGAGATTATCTATTACGATGATGAAGAATTGGACACACTAAGCGGTATTTCGCCCGATGAATACACGGATGAACAAGTTCGTGAGATAGAAGAAGTGTTCTATACACTGCAAGAAAAAGATGTAGCAGGATGGCTGAAAAGCCTCCAATTGCGCAACATTGTTCTACCGAATGAACTACGAGATGAGGCCCTTATGATTATCAGCGAACGACGGAAAACGGGTTATATGCAACAGGATGTGCCGTCTGATTGAAAAAAATCGTATAAAAAACGCAGTATCATAGTTGTGTATATCAAGAATTATGATTAGTTTTGCGGTCTATTAAGTAAGGGCATCCGCTCTTGCTTTTTGTGTTGAAAGATAATTGAAAATTCATATAAACAATTAAGTAAGCAATACGAAAAATGGGTCTTTTTTCATTTACACAAGAGATTGCCATTGACTTAGGCACCGCAAATACGATCATTATTTGCGATGACAAGATTGTGGTAGATGAGCCATCGGTTGTGGCTATCAGTATGATTACCAATGAGATGGTTGCTGTGGGTCGGAAGGCACAGCAAATGATTGGTAAGGGTGGTAATATGATTCGTACGGTACGCCCCTTGCGCAAAGGCGTCATTGCAGACTTTCAGGCCTGCGAGATGATGATACGCGGGTTGGTTAAGATGATTCCGAGAAAGAACAAGTTATTTATGCCCTCTTTGAAGATGGTTGTCTGCATTCCATCGGGCAGTACGGAAGTGGAGATCCGTGCCGTTCGCGACAGCAGTCAGCATGCGGGCGGGCGAGAGGTATATATGATTTATGAGCCTATGGCGGCGGCAATAGGTATGGGTATAGATGTTGAGAGTTCGAAAGGTTGTATGATTGTTGATATAGGCGGTGGTACCACAGAGATTGCCGTTATCTCTTTGGGAGGAATTGTGACCAACAAATCGATTCAGATTGCAGGAGATGAGTTGAATGCCGACATTATTGAGTATATGGGTCGTATGCACAATCTGCGTATAGACGAGCCTACAGCCGAGCGCATTAAGATGCGGGTCGGTTCTGCCTTGACAGAACTTGATAATCCGCCTGAAGATTTTATGGTTATCGGTCCGAACAAGACTTCTGCCCTTCCGATGGAGGTGCCTGTAAGTTATCAGGAGATTGCGCATTGCCTTGAAAAGTCGATTTCAAAGATAGAGAATGCCATTCTACAGGCATTGGAGTCGACTCCGCCAGAGTTATATGCAGACATCGTTACAAACGGTATTTTCCTTGCGGGCGGTGGCGCACTTCTACACGGGTTGGCCAAGCGGTTGACCGACAAGATTACCATCAACTTCCATGTGGCAGAGGACCCGCTACACTCGGTGGCACTTGGTACGGGCGTTGCACTAAAGAATGTGAATAACTTTAACTTCCTGATAAGTTGATATGTTGACAGAGAAGGGGTGAGACTCCTTCTCTGCTTGTTATATGAAAAACCTGCTTCAGTTTCTCATACGGAATAGCGTTATCCTCTTATTCCTTTTGTTGGAGGTTATATCACTTGTATTGCTTATACATAACAATCACTATCCCAATAGTGCCACATTTTCGTCTGCCAATCGCATCTATGCCTCATGCTATGCATGTTACGACAATGTGGTTCGCTATTTCCGTTTACGCAGTGAGAACGAAGGTCTTGTGCAGGAGAATGCCCGTTTGAAAGAGCAAATTACCTATCTTCAGGAAACGATAGCAGATAGTCATGATTCGACGGAGAACTATCCTGATTACTCCATTATCCCTGCACGGGTTGTAAACTACACGGGAAGTCAGCAAAAGAATTATATCACCATCAATAAAGGGGAGGCAGACGGCGTGGCAGAAGATATGGGCGTTGTGTGTGACAGGGGTGTTGTAGGGATTGTTGTTGCCGTATCGGAGCATTACTCGGTAGTTATCCCCATTATTAACCATGCTCTCTCCATTAGTTGCAGGCTGAAAGATGACGGATGTATCGGTACGCTGCAGTGGGACGGGAAAGACTATCGCTATGCGCAACTGAAGGATATCGGGCGACATATAATGGTAAGAGAAGGAGACACAATCATAACAAGCGGTGTATCCACTATATTTCCGAAAGGAATTCCTGTGGGCGTTGTGAAGAAAGACAAACTGACAGACAGTGATTCTTTTCATAATATAGAAGTTGCGTTGGCCACAGACTTCAGGAGGATGCAGAATGTATATATTCTCAAACAAAACGCTTCGGAAGAGATAAAAGAACTCGAAGAGTCTATCGAATAAGTTGTAGTTATGGAATTATGGAGGGATAATATATTGCGTTTTATCGTGTTGCTACTGCTGCAACTGCTGCTTATCAACAACCTGCATTTTCTTGGGTTATGCCATCCCTGTTTCTACATCTTATTTCTTATCTTGCTGCCACAGACCATGCCCCGTTGGGCGGAACTGCTGATTGGTTTTGCCACAGGATTGATAATGGATATTGCCTGCAACAGTCTTGGTGTACACAGTGCAGCATGTACGATGCTTGCTTTTGTCCGTCCTATATTTCTCAACAAACTGTCGTTGGACAAAAAACAAGTCTTGAGAGAGCCGAGTATCCAATCGCTTGGATTTATGGTGTACTTGAAAATGGTTCTATTTCTTGTTTTCCTGCACCACACCATCGTCTTTTCTCTGTCTGCATTCACATGGAATAACTGTTGGATTACATTGCTGCAGATATGTGTCAGTTCCATTGTTACTACCGGACTGATTATTCTGTACGATATTCTTCTGCATCGGTCATGAGCAACAGCGACAAATACTATAATCGCCGATATGTCATCTCCGCTATTGCCGTTTTGACAGTGTTCGTTTATCTGTGTCGGTTGTTCTATTTGCAAGTTATTGACAAGAGTACGATAGACAAAGCAGAGAATAACGCTCTTGTCAAGCAGACTGTGTATGCCCCACGGGGATTGATATATGACAGGAACGGAGAACTTTTAGTCTTCAATCAGCCTATTTATGAAGTAACCATGACGATGCAAGAGATGGGGAAACGATTCGATACCATAGGCTTCTGCCAAAAGATGAACATTGATACCTGCTACTTTAACGAGCGAATAAAACACATCAAGAACAGGGAATTGAATAGAGGATATTCGAAATATACGCCCCAAGTGTTCCTATCGCAATTAAGCAAAGAAGAGATTGCTCCGCTGCAAGAAGGTATCTATAAATATCCGGGCATCAGTATACGCCAGCGAACACTCAGGGGATATACCTATCCATACGCCGCACAGGTATTAGGCAGTGTGGGAGAAGTATCGCAACAAGATATTGACAGAGACCGTTATTACAATGCAGGCGATTATTCAGGGAGAGAGGGTATAGAGCGTACTTATGAGAAAACACTACGGGGAGAGAAGGGGACAGAAGTGCTATTGAGAGATGTGAGAGGGAGAATACAAGGCAGTTACAACAATGGTGAATTGGATAAAGCAGTAGTAAAAGGGGAAGATCTTACACTCACCATAGATATTCGTTTGCAAGCCTTGGCGGAAGAACTGCTATCGGGGAAGATAGGAAGCGTTGTGGCTATAGAACCCGGAACAGGCGAGATACTTGCGCTTGTGTCGAGTCCCACATGGGACCCTGCACTGTTGGTCGGCAAAGAGCGTTCCCAACATTACCGAGAACTACAAAAAGACCCGACCAAACCATTGTTCAACCGAGCGACGCAAGCCCAATACCCACCTGGCTCTCCTTTCAAATTGGTGCAATCGCTTATCGGGTTGCAGCATAATATTATTACTCCCAAGACCCAATATATTTGCAACGGGAAAGGTTCGCGGCCAATCAGTTGTACGCACAGTCATACTTCGCCCGTTACTCTGCTGACGGCAATAGAGCAGAGTTGTAATCCCTATTACTGGTGCATGTTCAGAGATTTGCTGGAAGAGAACGGATATGGGAAAAAGAATGTGGAATTCCGATCTCGGTATGAACTATGGCGGGAGGATGTTACACATTTCGGTTTCGGACAGAAATTCCCAGACTCGGATGTACCGGAGCAGAGTCCAGGCAATGTACCTACATCTTCGTTCTACGACCGTTATTACGGGAAAACAGGCTGGAAGGCACTTACTATTCGCTCGTTGGCTATCGGTCAGGGCGAAATAACAGCCACTCCGTTGCAGTTGGCCAATATGGCTGCCATTATTGCCAATGACGGCTATTATATTACTCCGCACTTGAACAAAAATGACAGCCTGCTTAGACACCGGCACGAGACAGGGATAGACGAATGTTATTATCAATATATAAAAGAAGGTATGCACAGCGTAATGGAGAACGGTACCGGCAGATATTACAAATTGGACAATGTGCTTATTGGGGGAAAGACCGGTACGGCCCAAGCAGGCAAGGGTAAGAAAGACCATGCGATATTTGTTGCCATTGCGCCATTGGATGATCCGAAAATAGCCTTGGCGGTAGTGGTGGAGAATGCCGGTTTTGGAGCCACTTGGGCAGCACCTATTGCAAGTTTGATGATAGAAGAGTATATTACTGACACTATAACGCGTACGGCTCTTAAAACGCGTATAGAAAAAGCGGTATTGAATGAACAGGTCAAAAAGCGGAACTAACATATTGAAAAGTATCGATTGGTGGACAGTTGTACTCTACCTGCTATTGGTATGCTTCGGGTGGTTGAATATTTACGGAGCAGACTATGACTTTGACCAGACGAGTATATTTGATCCCAGCAACCGTGCCGGCAAGCAGTTTATATGGATGATTATCTCGTTGGTTGTCGGGTTCCTTATTATGCTTATAGATGATAAGATATTCGATATTTTCGCCTATATATTCTATGCAGCATGGATTGTTCTGCTACTCATCACACCTTTTTTGGCAGACAATACAAAGGGATCGTTCTCGTGGATACAGTTCGGAGGTTTTCGTTTTCAACCTGCTGAATTAGCCAAATGTTTTACCGCATTAGCCCTTGCCAAATGTATGAGTCAGTATGGTTATAATATCCACAAGACAAGAGATATTATCGTTACTGCGGCTATTTTGTTGGTACCTATGGCGATTATAATGGTGCCGCAGAGAGAAACGGGTTCTGCACTCGTGTTTATGGCATTTATTCTTGTACTCTATCGCGAAGGACTAAGTAAATATGTGCCGCTCTTGTTCGTTGCTGCCATTTATTTCTTTGTGATAACCATCAAATACAGTCATGCCTTACTGCCGTGGGGGGAGGGAAAAGTAGGTTTCTTTGTTGATTGTCTGTCGATTCTGTTGATAGAGGCGTATTTTCTGTTTACCAAGACTCATCTGAAGAAACATGTTTGGATCCTGTCAGGCGGGAGCGTGATTCTGTATGGCATTGCCATTCTTATCAACCTGTTTGTAGGAATAAATTTTGATATTGTGTTCGCTGTAATAATTTGTATATCAGTTGTTTATTTGGCGATTGCAACTTTATACTATCGTATTAAACCGATAATGATATTAGCCATTTGCGCTGCGGGTATATTGTTATACAGTTTTGGTTGTAATTATATTTTTTCGGATATATTGCAGCCTCATCAGCAGAAGCGTATAGAAGTATTGCTAGGTTTAGATGATGACCTGTCGGGAGCCGGCTATAATGTAAATCAAGCGCAAATAGCCATTGGGTCGGGCCGTTTTTTAGGGAAAGGTTATTTACAAGGTACTCAAACGAAAATGAAGTTTGTGCCTGAGCAAGCCACCGATTTTATATTCTGCACCGTAGGAGAAGAATGGGGATTTATAGGTTCGGCAGCCGTTTTATTGGTATATCTTGCATTCATTTTGCGCCTTATCTATCTGGCTGAAAGGCAAAAGAGCAAGTTCAGCCATATCTATGCTTATTGTGTGGCGTCGATATTTATTGCTCATCTTGCCATCAATGTAGGTATGGTGCTTGGTCTTATGCCTGTGATTGGGATACCGTTGCCCTTCTTTAGTTATGGGGGTTCTTCGCTGTTGGGTTTTAGCATATTGCTTTTTGTATTGTTGAAACAAGATGCTGCACGCATCTATAAGATGTAATCATGATGATTTATAAGTATGATGTGATAGTGGTTGGTGCAGGGCATGCCGGTTGTGAAGCGGCGAGTGCCGCAGCACATCTTGGAAGCAAGACTTTGCTCATCACAATGGATATGAACAAGATAGGTCAGATGAGTTGTAATCCTGCTGTCGGTGGAATTGCCAAAGGCCAGATTGTCAAAGAGATAGATGCGATGGGCGGGGTAATGGGAATTGTGACGGACCGCAGTGCCATACAATTTAGGATGCTCAATTCTTCGAAAGGACCGGCTATGTGGAGTCCTCGTTCACAAAGCGACAGAAAACGCTTTATTGAAGAGTGGACGGGGCAACTAAGCCATACTGACAATTTGTATATTTGGCAAGATGCGGTGAGTGGTCTTATCATTAGCCAAAACCGAGTAGAAGGGGTAAGAACGGCATTGGGGATAGAGTTTATGGCAGGAGCGGTTGTGCTTACGAACGGTACATTCCTGAACGGGTTACTTCATTTTGGCAAGACTCAATTGGCAGGCGGTCGCATATCGGAGAGTGCTTCGTACGGCATTACGGAACAACTGAAGGCTCTTGGTATAACGATGGGGCGGATGAAGACAGGGACACCTTGCAGGATTGATGCCCGCAGTATTCATTTTGATGAGATGACGGAGCAGAAAGGGGACAATGATTTTCACCACTTCTCTTATCTTCCGACTATTCAGCGGCAACTAAAACAAATGAGTTGTTGGATAACCTACACCAACCCTGATACCCACAATATTCTGCGCGCTCATCTTTCAGACAGTCCTCTTTTTAACGGTCAGATTAAGAGTATCGGTCCTCGTTATTGTCCAAGTATTGAGACCAAGATTGTTACCTTTGCAGAGAAAGAGGCTCATCAATTGTTTATAGAACCCGAAGGTGTTGACAGCAATGAATATTATGTGAATGGTTTTTCGTCATCGCTTCCGTGGTATGTGCAACTTCAGGCATTGCAGACTGTAAGGGGATTGGAGGATGTGGTAATGTATCGTCCGGGGTATGCGATAGAATATGATTACTTCGACCCGACACAATTGACACATTCCCTTGAGACGAAACAAATTGCCCATCTCTTTTTTGCCGGGCAGATTAACGGGACAACCGGTTACGAGGAGGCTGCAGGGCAAGGTATTATTGCCGGTATCAATGCCCATATTGCTTGTGGCGGAGGGGCTGCATTTACATTGGGCAGGGATGAAGCGTATATAGGAGTCTTGATAGATGATTTGATAAACAAGGGCGTTGACGAGCCTTATCGTATGTTTACATCGAGAGCAGAATATCGGATTTTGCTACGACAAGACAATGCCGACAGCAGGCTGACAGAGAAGGCATACGATATAGGATTGGTTGATGATAACCGTATGGAACTATATCGTAATAAGACCAAAAATATAACAGATCTGACTGAGTTCATCAAAAATCTGTCGGTCAGTCCGGCTGAAGTGAACGACTATTTGGCAAGTCAAGAGTCGCAACCTATTCATCAGAAATGCAAGGTTGCAGAACTATTGGCAAGACCTTCTATCAGTTTGACGGGACTATCTTCTATTCTGCCTACATTGCGTCAAGCCATTGAAAACATCGCTGCACAGAAAGAAGAGGTTGTTGAGAGTACTGAAATAAGCATCAAGTACAATGGTTATATTGAGAGGGAAAGGCTGTCGGCAGAGAAGGTTAAGAGGTTGGACGAGGTAAAGATTCCCGAGAATTACGACTACCAGCACTTTTCCTCTTTATCTACCGAAGCAAGACAAAAACTGAGCAAGATACGACCTGCCACTATAGGAGATGCTGCGCGTATACCGGGTGTGTCGCCCAATGATATCAGCGTACTGCTCATACTTATGGGGAGATAATGTTCCACGTGAAACAATAATATAAAGATATGATGACAGAGCAACAAATTAAGGAGAGCATCAGGGAAGTGCCTGATTTTCCAAAGAAGGGAATTCTATTTTATGACATCACCACAGCGTTGGTCAAGCCGGAATGCCTGCGATGGTTTGAGGGTAAGATTGTGGATTACTACAAGGACAAGGGTATTACCAAAGTGCTTGGTATAGAATCGAGGGGATTTATTATCGGCTCGGTGGTAGCATTGGATTTGGATGCGGGTTTTGTACCTATCCGCAAGCCCGGTAAACTTCCATACAGGACTGTAGCCGAGAATTATGACAAAGAGTACGGCGTAGATTCCATAGAGATGCATGCCGATGCGGTTGATGAAAAAGACACGGTGCTAATTCATGACGACCTATTGGCAACGGGAGGAACTCTGGCTGCTGCAGTAAGATTAGTGCGGAATATGGGCGTAAAGAAGATATACGTCAATACACTGATTGAATTGGACGAGTTGGAAGGGAGACGGGTCTTTGACGAAGATATTGATGTGTATTCGTTGATTCACTATTAGTATATTGCACAGACTCGTTGCAGGATGCCAATAAGTAAATCGATACAGGCTATTTTGGACGGACTACCCTCGTTGCCCGGTGTGTATCTGCACATAGACAAGGAGGGGGAGGTTATCTATGTGGGGAAGGCAAAGAACTTGCAGCGTCGTGTGAGGAGTTATTTTCAGAAGGAACATCAAAACAGCAAAACCCTGCATCTTGTTGAGAATATTGCGGACATCAAATATATTGTTGTGGAGAATGAACAGGATGCATTTCTGTTGGAAAACAATCTGATAAAAAAGTATCAGCCAAAGTATAACATTCTGCTGAAAGACGGGAAGAGTTATCCCTCGATATGTATTACGAAGGAGGAATATCCGCGTGTTTTCAAAACTCGTAAGATTATTCCCTCGATGGGAGATTATTATGGTCCGTTCTCTTTTGGGAATACCGTTGATTTGGTGTTAGAACTGATTCATCAACTCTACCCTATCCGTACCTGCGGGCTGACTCTGAATGATAAAAGTATTGCCGAAGGGAAATACAAGGCATGTTTGAAATATCATATACATAAATGTTGCGGAGTGTGTGAAGGCTACACGAGCAAGGAGGAGTATATGAATTATATTGCGGAGATACGAAAGATTATTCAGGGTGATGCGCATGAGATTAGCAAGAGAATAGTCGATGAAATGAGATATTTTGCCGAGCAATTGCAGTTTGAGAAGGCGCAGCAACTGAAAGATCAGTATGAACTGATCGAGCGTTTTAAGAGCAGAACCATCATTACGAACACGGCGATACAAGATACGGATGTGTTCGGATATGTAGAGGAGGACAACAGCATCGTTGTATCGATGCTTAAGATTCATAAGGGTTCGATTGTTTCAGGGAACACCGTTGAATATAAAACTGTTACCCATATAGAGGAAAAAGAAGACACTCTCGGGCAAGCCATTTTGGAGTTGCGCAACTTGACAAACAGTCACAGTAAAAACATTATTGTGCCATTTTTGCCCGATTACACCGAGCCTTTTGTACATTACAGTGTGCCACAGCGTGGTGAGAGAAAGAAAATACTGCTATTGGCAATGCAGAATGCCCGACAATATATAATTGACAGAAGGAAGCAGCAAGACAAACTCAATCCAGACCAAAGGCAGGTGAGGATTCTGAGCAAACTACAGGAGTTACTTCATTTGCCATCGTTGCCGATGCGTATTGAATGTTTTGACAATTCGAATATACAAGGCAGTGAGGCTGTTGCGGGTTGTGTGGTGTTTGAGAAAGGCAAGCCACTTAAGAGCGCGTACAAGAAATTCTCTATCAAATATTCCGATGGAAAGGATGATTATGCGCAGATGCGAGAAGTTGTGTATCGAAAATATCAACACACCATCGAGAACAAAGAAGACCTACCGAACCTGATTATTGCCGATGGTGGCGCAGGGCAAATACACGCCATTGAGGACGCATTGCGAGCCCTGCAATTGGATATACCTATTGCCGGATTGAGTAAAGACCAAAAACATCGCACCTCTACCCTACTATACGGATTTCCTCCAAAGGAGATTGCTATTAAACCTACTGACGAACTCTTTCTGTTTCTCACACGGATACAGGACGAGGTACATCGTTTTGCCATCACATATCACAAACAAAAGCGAAGCAAGAAGCAAACGAAAAGTGAGTTGGACGAGATTAAAGGAATAGGTGCAAAGACAAGAAATGCACTACTTACGCAATTCAAGAGCATAAAGCGACTTAAAGAGGCTGATTTGAGCAGCATAGCCGAAGTGATTGGAAACGGCAGAGCATCAATTATTTACAACCATTTTCACCAAGATTTATCGTTGTGAGAATGGAAAAATAGTGTTCGCTTTGGTAAACGGTCGGAAAATTAAGCCTCTAACCGTTCCCATAAGGATAGACAAAGGGGCTGTTTCATCTATCATAAAAAAAGCGTAGGCGAAACTCACCTACACTCGGGGTACTTGGTCAAACCCAGTTAAATGATAAGTTACGCCTACGAATACCGCAGACGCTTGCACACTTATTCATTTAACATTCTTCGACGACCAAGTTTCAGAGTGTAGAATAAATAGCAAACGCTATAATATGTATGCCTTTTGCCGGAAAGGCATCGCAAAAATAATCGGAATAATTGATTTATACAAATCTTTTCATATTATTCTGTGGAAATCGTACAAAATCTTATATCATGGGAATGGATATGATATAAATTTGTTGGAGATAGTATAGTTGGAGATAGTTATTTTAGTTGCGTGGTATGGAAGGGGGTGGGCAATTTAACGATTTACTGTTTATCAAATTACCAAGTTGTAAGCCACGCAGAGAGCCATAGCGATATATTCTTCATTTCTTTTGCATGAACAAAAGAAACGAAGCAAAGAAAATTCATC
>CAVEFV010000016.1:35178-35785 GCA_963615025.1 Firmicutes bacterium CAG:95
ATCTATTTTCATTTTCCTTCTTTTATTACTGTTCTACAAAATGAATATTGGCAATTTGCACCTTATCTTGGAAAACATCTTGCGGGGTGCTAAACTCTACCAAGGGTTTTGTTGCACAAGAAGCATTATAGGTAGGCAGAACCTTCAATGAATTAGAAATACTTAATACGGCAAATACAGCTACTAAAGGTAAAAGAAGTATAAAAACACATTCCAAGACAAGAAATACGGTTGCTTTTCGTTGATAATTGTATGCTTCGGGACAATACATTTGAAGCAGATTCAAGAATTCGCTTGATGTCAAAACCATATTTCCGCCAACATATCTGTACTTCTTGTATTTCTTGCCGGGCACATTTACTTTTTCATACGAAAAACGAGGTAATATATTTCCGTTAAAATCCGAGAATTTGTAGACCGTTTCCTGTTGGACGGAAGTATTATCATCGGTTCTGTTTGTATTACTTTGTGAAGGTACGTCCTGGGAAGTATTGGAATATGTTTTGATTTGTCCATTGGCAAAGAGAACTCTGTCGATTTTCTCAGCAAAAAGAGTATATTGCTTCCCGTTTTTTATATAGGTAACTCCACGGGCATCCATAGATAC
>CAVEFV010000017.1:0-35204 GCA_963615025.1 Firmicutes bacterium CAG:95
CTATGGCTCTCATATCATCTACGCCTGTTAATTGTTAATTGTTAATTGTTAATTGCTGGTTTATGCCCACTGTAGAGCCATTAGCGTGCTATGTCTCTCATATCATCTACGCCTGTTAATTGTTAATTGTTAATTCTTACTTATTAGACAGCCTCCTACAGCCAACATACAGGTTTGACCATTGGGCGATTTGGAGTGTGAGAATTGATAAGAAAGAGGCTGCCTAAACTCATTAGACAGCCTCTTTGGGACATAAACTTCTCCTATATAAGGATGGGTTATTTCACTTCGAGACCGGTTGTGGTGTAGGTCTTGCCGCCACGGAAGATATACACTTGTCCGTTGCGCATCATCTTTTGTGCTGCGGTATTGTTGTCTATGCGGGTTGGGTCGAGGGCAGTGGGGGCGGATTCGAATTGTGCCACGAAGGACATATTGTCATCGAGCGTAACGGTACGCGGATTGTCGGTATTGCCGTCGTTCCATTGTTTGAACCGATAGTTGGTGTTGGGGATAGCCTCGAAGGTGGCGGTATTGTTGGTGCAAGTTGCCTCCTGGCTGATACGGACAGAGCCCATTGCCTCGTCCTGCGAGGTGACGGTAAGCATATAGCCCGTCCACTCTTTGTAGTTGGTGAAGTCGCTCCAAGTAGTTGCTGCTTGATAGACTGTCAGGGTACCACAAGGGACATATACCGATATATCGGTAGGAACATTGTAAAAAACAGAGGTGCCTAAGGTCGGAGGTGTTGAGGGTAACATATAAAGGGAGGTAAGGCTTGAGCAATTATAGAAAGCATACCCTTCAATACTTGTTACGCTGTTACCTATAGTAACGGAGGCAAGACTTGTGCAGCCCTCAAAAGCAACCGCTCCGATACTTGTTACACTGTTGGGAATCGTGATAGCGGTAAGACCTGTACAATTGTAGAAAGACCATTCTCCAATACTCGTTATGCTATTGGGGATAGTCATCGAAGTGAGAGTTGTACAACCCTCGAAAGCATCATCTCCGATACTTGTTACGCTGTTGGGGATGACGGTTGTCTTGCAGCCGCACAGGATTGAATGCGTGGCTGTTTCTATGATCGCATTGCAATTTTCTCGACTATCATATACCGTATTGCCACTCTCAACAACCATTGAGGTCAATCCCTCGCACCAAGTAAAAGCACCCGCTCCTATGCTTGTTACACTACTTGGTATCGTAATAGCGGTCAGACCGGAACAACCACTAAAAGCCCAGTCGCCTATCTTGGTTACACTGCTCGGAATGGTGACAGCGGTGAGTGATGAACAACTCTCAAAAGCAGAGGATCCAATTTCTGTTACACTGTTGGGGATATGGATATCCGTAAGAGTAGAGTGTCCGGAGAAGGCATAGCCTCCAATACTCGTTACGCTGTTCGGGATAACCGTTGTCTTGCAACCTTGTCTCAGTCTATTGGTTGATGTCTCGATAATTGCATTGCAGTTGTCGCGACTATCATATACCGTATTGCCGCTCTCAACAACAATCGAGGTCAAACCGGTACATGCTTGGAAAGCCTGACTTGCAATGGTCGTCACGCTTTTGGGGATAGTAACAGAGGTGAGACTTGTGCAATAGCCAAAGGAAAAATTGCCTATTTGGGTTACGCTATTCGGAATGGTGACAGAAGTAATTCCTGAACATCTTGCGAAAGCAGAATACTTAATACCTGTTACGCTATTCGGGATGGTGATGTCGCCGGTCGCCGCTCTATTGCAAGCCCTGAGCCATGTTTTGGTATTGTCTATATAGACCAAATCCCCCTCTATATAGCCATTTACACCACATGCACCCCATGGTGAGCCGGTGGCCTCTCCGCTATATACGACATTGGGAATATTGTAGAAAGCCGCAGAAGCAATAGTCGTTACACTGTTGGGAATGTTGATCGAGAAAAGAGAGGGGCAAAGGGAAAAAGCATCGTATCCAATGGAAGTTACACTGTTAGGAATAGTAACGGATGTAAGAGTGGGACACAATCTAAATGCTTTCATTCCGACGCCTGTTACACGGTAGTTGTTTCCATTGTAGGAAACCGTAGCGGGGATAGTCGCGGTGGTGAGTCCCGCATAGTTATCCATAGTTTCATCTTGAGCCAACACTTCGTAGGTTACTTCGACAGTGAGGTCGGTCGCATCGGTGATGTTGTAGTACAAATCACCGGACTTGAAATCGTACGCCCAAAGGGCTGTTGTGGCAAAGAACAACGCCACACAGAAAGATAGAATTCTTTTCATACTGTTTTTGTTTAAATGAATGAATAGATTATGATTTATTCGGGGACAAAGGTAGTTTATTTATTTAACATACGCAATACCCCCCCCCCTATTTTTATAGTTTATTAGGTTATTAGTTTGTCAGTTTAAGGGTGTTTAATTAAGTTGAGAGTTGAATGTTGAGCGTTGAGAGCCATAGCACAGTAATGGCTCTGCAGCCACTATACAGAATTAACCTTAGGACAATTTACAAGTTGACGATTATTGAATAGTAAAGAGGCTGTCTTTTTTGGACAGCCTCTTTTCCTATTTATTCATATATTCTCTATATTTCCTCTTTATTTCGAGTAGTTTTACTTTACTTTTGTGCCGAGGATGTTGTAGATATGTCCGTTGTAGAGGATATAGACTTGTCCGTTGTAGAGGATTTTGCGCGGGGTGTCGATAGTTGTTGTGCCGGTTTCATCCTGTACCTCATCTATATCCGTTTTCTTTATGTTTTTAACCAAGCGTACAGACATAGCCCGATATAGATTGTATGAGCCAATACCTACATAACCGCCGTCATAGAATTCAAGTCCCGATGTTATATGGGTATATCCTTCTCGCAGGTTTGCGGTGTGATAGTAGCCTTCTTCGGTGCGGTAGAAGTCAGTGCCTTCACGGAAGCCACAGGCAGGCAAGAACACTGCTCCCTTTGCTTCCATCAATGCCCAATCGGCTGCGGAGACAGTGTTTGTCGTTGTCGTCGAGAAGGTGAGTGATGTCGGGTTCTCCCACGCATCGGGCAGGATAACCTTTCCGTAAACTCCCACTACGGTTGCATCGAAATGGAGTGTCTTCGCGTTCTCACGGTTGTAGAAGATATACTTCCACTCGTCGCTTGTGGGTGTCCGCCAAACATCTCTATCTCCTTCTATCTTGTTCGTACCCCAGTCGAGGAAGTCGCCTTTGTACTCATCGTTATTGGTAGAGATGCTTACGCCCCAAGGTGCGTAGGATGACTCGCCACTCCAACCGAAGAGGTCGATGGTGGTACTCAGGATTTTGGTTGCTCCGACAGAGATGACATTATCGAGTCCGATGTAGTCGTATTGGTTCTCTGCAAACTGCCATGTCGTGTTATCGATGTACTGCAGGTTTGCCCGTGAGAAGAGTACTCTTTGGTCGCTTGCCACCGAGATGGGGTATGCCTCGTAGCGGCACGGTGGCAGGAAAGTCGCCGTGACGGTAACATTGCCATTCGGCATCACGAATTGGTAGGTGGTGTTGTTTATCCCGGTGACGGTCACCTCGCTTGCTGTTGAGCCTGCGCCTTTCATCACGCGGACAGACTTGAGGATATAGTCTTCGTCAGGCACGGCTGTTATAGTGATGACTTCTCCCGGCAGTGCCGTTGTAGCCGATGCCGACAGTGTACCGCCATCAACGGTACCGAGTGTAATGGTATGTGACGCCACATCTTGTACAAGACGAACGGCTAATCCATTAGGACCTGATATAGAATTCACACCTACACCCGACAGACCGGCACCAAGATAGTATATTTGTGAACCACCACCTGTACCTGTAGATGACCAATAAACTCCCATTTCTTTATTATTCATAGAGACTCCATACCGACTGTCAGTGAATGGCAGGAACACCGCCCCTGCGTTCTCCATCTTTGCCCACTGTGCGAGCGTGTAGGTATTCACGGTATAGTCCACGTTCGTCATCCCGCCTGCTGTAGTAAATGCCACTCCACTTACCTCCGTCCACTCGTCCGGCAGCAGCACGATACCTTTCGTGCCATTGACTGTAGCATATCCATAGCGTTCCGTGGCGTTCTCACGCGTTTGGATCAGATATATCCATTCTTCCCTGCCGGGTGTACGCCATGTATTGGCAGCGTCTTTGCCAATGGTGTTCGTTCCCCAGTCTGTGAAAGTGGTGTAGTCCGTGAAGGTTGTACTGGTTTTGGTCGGTGTATTGCCTGTTCCCCATCCGAAGAGGTCTATCTTGTCGGCGAGGGTTGCCGTGGTGCCGTTGGTCTTGATGTTCTTTGTCCCCAAGGTGTCGTACTGGAACTCAGCGAAAGCCCATGATTTGGTGCTTTGGGTATATTGCAGGTTTCCAGATGCGATAAGCACTTGTTTGTCCGCCGCCACGGAGAAGGGTCGCATGACATACTGTTGCGGGCAGACGAAGAGTGCGGAGACAGTTACCATACCTCTTGGCATGATGAACTGACAGGTGTTGTCGTTGACTCGTGTGAAGTTAACTGTTTTTGTTCCGCAGACGATACTGATAGAGCGGAAGATGCATGCCTCATCGGGTGTCAGTGTGACGGTAACGATGTCCCCTACACTCGCTGTGGTTTTATCTACGGAGAGTGTACCATTCTTCACTTGACCCATCGTGATTGGATATTCCGATATGTCTTTAGCCAGTCGGACAGGCATACCGATATACTTGTATGTGGTACTGAGATCTATTTTTGGACCGGCAGATGTAGATTTCCATATCATCGCGAGCAGTTCGCCCGAAGGCGTTATACTATCCACACGGTAGGAGAATTGTGTTCCGTAGCCCATTATATTCTGTTGATTGCGTATTCCTGCAACCGGCAGGAATACGGCTCCTGCGGCTTCCATTGCTGCCCACTGTGCGGCTGTATAGATGTTTTGGCTGCTTTGCAAGGTCGCATTCCAAGTCAGGTCTTCCGGTGTTACCCACTCGTCGGGCAGGATAACCAGTCCTGTTACCCCGTCGATGACAGCCCCTCCGTACAGTTTATCCGCATCCGCACGCGTTTCGAGAATATATTTCCATTCTGCAGCCGTTGGTGTGTACCATGTGTCAGCCGGTTGTCCATTGATGATATTCTTACCCCAGTCGAGGAAGTCGCCGGAGTGTTGTGCGTCCGAAGAGGTTTTTATATTCGTGCCAAACTTTGACGTTCCGGTACTCCACGAGAACATATCGAACTCATCCTTGTTGGCACTCATAGGCGTTTGGTTGACATAATAGATATTGTTGTATCCCACTGTGTATGCCTGGTGTCCTGCGAATGTCCATAGGTTGTCTGGTGTGTTTTCTTGTTTTATCAAGTTACCTCCTGCGAAGAGTATTTTCCGGTCTGCTGCCACGGATATTGCTTTGGGTTGGTACCGGCTTTCATAACTGAAGAACGCAGATATGGTGACAGGTGCGTTCGGCATGTCGAACCGGTAGTGTGTGTCGTCGATTTTAGTGACCGGTACAGGTATGACGCCATTGAGTACGGTCAGTGAGTAGAGTTTGCAGTTCTCGTCGGGTGTTGCGGTGATGGTTATCACATCGGGGAACTTGGCTTTGAGCGTGTCAACTGTCAGTGTACCGTTCTTGGGTGTTGTCAGTGTGATATCGTAGATAGCCACATCGAATGCCAAACGCACGGGGCAGCCGATATATAGATCCTCCCATTCGTAGAAACTCATCCCATTATTGACGGGGTCGTACTGGACGGTGGACATTATTAAGCTTAAACCTTCATTGGTGTGGTATTTCAGGTCGGTGTCAGCACCTGTCACCGTGGTTCCCGAGCGATATCCTGCAGCCGGCAGGAATACGGCTCCTGCGGCTTCCATTTGGCTCCATTGCACATAGTCGTAGGTGTTCTCGTCATATACACCGAGTGTGTCTTTCCATTGGAGACCTTCCGGAGTTGTCCAGTCGTCCGGCAAGATGACCAAGCCCTTGATGCCGTCTATTGTAGCCATGCCGCGGAGAGCCTTGGCATTGGTGCGGGTTTCGAATATATATTGCCACTCTTCCGGCGAGAGGGTACGGCATTGGTGTCCATAAGAATTGCCACTGAGGAACGTACGAAGGTTGTTATTCCCCCAATCCTCAAAGTCCCCCTGATAGTCGGCTACGCTTTGGCTGATTCCGATACCCCATCTTGTAGCCGTTTTACCACCGCTCCAGCCAAAGAGGTCGATAAATTCACTCAGTGATTCGTTGCCACTTGCGTCCGTCTTGATATTGTCGGTGCCGATATAATCGAATTGGTGATCTGCCACATAGAAACGCTTAGAAGATGTCAAGTTATAGGCAACAAGGTTTCCCTGTGCGAAACAAACATATTTATCTTCGGCTATCGATATTGTCCGCTCGACATAACGGGATGTATAATTAAACCTGGCTCTTACCTCTACCTCCTCTTCCGGCATGATGAAACAGTAGGTGGAATCGTTTACCATGTGGGAGACAGGTGCCCCCCCCGATGACATTTCGATTAGTTCGAGGTCATCCAATGTACATCCGGGTTTCGGAACGACTGTAACATATACCTCTGTGCCGGGTTCTGCTTTGGTAGTACTCAGTTTGACGGTTCCGTATTGGTCGCTCTCTACGAGGCTTAAATGTTTGCGTTTCAAAGGTGTGGCATGGATGTCATACTTTACCACATCTTTCACCAAGCGGACATTGCGGGCTTCTCGAGCCACCGTACCATTGAGCAACATCAACACTTCTTCCGTAAAAGTTACGGCTAACTTGTCAGGCTCATAAGCCATCCAGTAACTTCCGCCCTCTGTCGTTTCCATCGCCGTGCCAATGCGCCGGCCGCCCATAGGCAGGAACACAGCGCCTGCGGCTTCCATCTCATCCCACTGAGCGAGGGTGTAGGTATTATGCGAGGAGTTGTTTTTGCTTGCATTTTTGGCAGTGCGGGTACTTGTCCACACCATTTTATCAATACTTGTGTTGAATGTAAGCCCCTGCGGCAGTTGCCATTGGTCGGGTAGCAGAATCAGTCCTTTCACCCCATTGACCGTGCCAAAAGCAAAGAGTTGGTCTGCGTTCTCCCGTATGCGTATGATGTAATTCCACTCATCCGGCGTCAGAGTGCGCCAAGTGTCTGCCGCATCCTCGCCTATCTTGTTCTTGCCCCAGTCTGCAAAGGATCCCGAATAGTCATCTCCGGTCGTTGAGGTACTCACGCCATACTGTGCCGTGGCGGTGCTACCGCTCCAGCCGAACAGGTCTATCTCCTCTGCCAGTTCCAAGGTGCCGGAATACGGGTTCGTCATGATGTTGTTTGCCCCTATCGTGTCGTATTGGTTGGCGGCAAAACTCCATACATTTTCGTTTCGTTTATAATGCAGGTTGCCTTTGGAGAAGCGCACCGCCTTGTCTGCTGCGATGGAGAAACTCTTGGGTGCATAGTGGCTGTCGCGTACAAATACGGCGGAGATAGTAACTATCGCGTCAGGCATAGTGAACTGATATTGGTTGGTTGTGCCTGCTACGGGCGTCACCATCACACTTGTCTGCACGCCCTCCACTCCTCGCTTGACCACAACCTCCTTTAGCGAATACCCTGCGTCAGCATTGGCGGTAACGACAATCGTCGTTCCCGGTTCTGCGGGTGTGGTATCTGCGCTTATCGTACCGTTCTCGGCCTGTTGAAGGGTTACCGTATAGGTCGATACATCTTGTGCCAATCGCACCGGAAGAGCATAGTATCGAGGTGTCGAGTCATCTGTAGATAGTGTCTTAGTAGAAGCATTCCAGTATACCGAATAAACCGAATTAGTGCCTGTATTCTCTGTGCTAGTACGATACCATAGCCCAGTCTTGAAGGAGTCTCCTATCCGACAACCTGCCGCGGGGAGGAATACAGCCCCGTTCTTTTCCATATCTGTCCATTGCGCAGAGGTATAGACATTGACCGTATAGTCGCCGAGTGTGTCCACCCAGGTGAGTCCTGCCGGTGCCACCCACTCATCGGGCAGTACCACCAACCCCTTCGTTGTGCCAACCGTTGCAAAGCCGCACAGTTTCTTCGCATTAGGACGGTTTCTCAGCAAGAATTTCCACTCATCGGAAGATAGCGTCCGATAGGTACCGGCAGCATAACTCTCGATACTATTCTGCCCGTAGTCCAACAGAGCAGTCAGTCCATAATCCGATTCATTTTCCGATAGCGAGACCCCATATTGTACAGCCGTCGTGCCTGAACCGCTCCAGCCGAACAGGTCGATAGCGTTTTGATTAAGAATCTTCGTTCCCGTGGCGTCAGTCGTCACATTCGCTTCCCCGATATAGTCGGTCTGTTTCGATGCGAAATACCACTCATTGGTACTGATGCTGTGCATCAGGTTTCCTGCCGAGAAAAGCACCTGTTTGCCCGACATGTTAATAGTTATCGGCTTGGCAACATATTCTCGTGGCATCTCATATTCCTTCACCAAACGAACTGCACTTCCTCGATTAAGTGCAACTGTCTTAGAAAAAGGATTGCATATATATTCACTTATATATACACACAACTCGGTAACCGTTGGATTATGTTTCGCCCAATAGAATACTATGTCCCAATCGGTAACTACAGTCCCAGTTCTCTTTCTCGCCACAGGCAAAAATACCGCCCCTGCAGCCTCCATAGTCTGCCACTGCGCAGCGGTATATACATTGTCCAAATAATGATTCTTGCATGTTTCATCCTGGTAGCCAGCCGATCCCCATGTTAACCCGAGTGTAGAACTCGGCGTAAAAGACGCCCCTGCGGGCAGCACCCAGTCGTTGGGCAAGATAACGATACCACTGACATTATTCACGGTGGCAAAAGCGAACAGCGATGCCGCATTGGCTCGTTGCCCCAACAGATATTGCCACTCCAGGCAGGTCAGAGTGTGCCAGGTATTGGCTTTGTCTGCACCTATCACATTGTTTCCCCAATCAACAAATGCATCATTATAATCATTATCATCTGTCGAGGTGCTGATACCCCAAGTGGCATTAGCGTAGGTACTGTAGCCAAACAGGTCAATTTTGTCGGCAAGCACGGCGTTGCCCGATGCGTCAGTGGTCACATTTGCTGCGCCTAGCACCTCCCATTGGTTGGCAGCGAACGCCCATGTATAGGTTCCGCTCTGTACACCGGAGCATTGCAAGTTTCCCGGCGAAAAGACTACTTGCTTAGTGGCAGCCACCGAGAACGGGTGGGGCGAATAAGCAGAAGGGGTCTGCGCAGTTGCACTTAGCAGCACGCATAGCGTTGCAGCAAGTAAAGAAGTTAGTTTTTTCATACATGTAATAACATTAGTGGTTTATTGAATGCTTAGTATGTGGATTTCTATAAAATCCTCCCAATTTGGGGCAAAGGTAGTTTATATAATTCATATAGGCAATAGTGGGGGTGTTTTTTTTGTTGAGAGGAGGGGGATTTTTTAACGTGGTTTGTTTCTGCTCAAGATCGGCTTATGTTCTGCTCAAGATCAGCACATGTGGTGCTGTGTTTTTTTAGTAGAGAGTTGATGGTTGAGAGTTGAGAGCCATAGCACGCTATGGCTCTACAGCCACTATGTAATTAACAGTTAAGATGCAGGGGTGGTAAAAGGGGGGGGGGAAGGAGAAAAGTTTGCGGGTGGGGTTGTGTAATTCGGGAAAAAGTTGTACCTTTGCAGCGCGTTTGGGAGATGAGTCCCCGTACGAAATGCCTTTTTGTGGTGGTGGAATGAATGTGGTTGGAGCAAATAAGGTGCATGGAGATGACCCTGCTTTTAGGGTTTTGTATTTTCGAAGACAGGTAGAAGATCGTTTCTTCTTGAGAAAATAGCAGTTGCGTAAGCAAACATGTACAGTAGCCTTATCCTTTGGGACAAGGCTACTGTTGTTTTTGAGTGCTTACAGAGGATGGAAATAGAATGTTAATTATTAATAGTCAATGATTTAATAGAAATAAGTATGAGAATGAAGATTCTTTTGATGATGTTGGTTGTGACGACAGGTCTTCGTGGGGAGGTCTATTCGTTGGACTCGCTTCTTCGTCGTGCAGATGAAGCGAGTGTGCAACTTCGTGTAAGTCGTTCGGCATTGGAGTCGGCAGAAGAAGGAGTGAAGCACGCCCGTAATCAGATGATGCCTGATATACAGGTGGAAGGGAATGTAGGTTATTTAGGTAATGGTCAGTTATGGGACAGAGATTTCAGTAATTACACGGCGGTTGAGAATCCGCATCTGACCAACAACTTTGCGGTTCGTGCGCAGCAGGTTATTTATAGCGGAGGAGCATTGAGCAGTTCGTATCGTTTAGCGCAATTGGGTCGTGAGATGGCAACTCTGACGATGGAGCAGAATAGGCAGGAGGTGCGTTTTGTGATAACGGGGCATTATTTGGACTTGTGTCGTTTGAGCAATCAGGTAGTGGTGTTGCAGGAGAATATCTGCTTGACGGATACGCTATTGGACAATGTCCGTGCGCGTGTGTCAGCGGGGACTGCATTAGAGAGTGATATCACCCGTTATGAGTTGCAACTGGCTAATCTGCAGTTGCAATTGGAGCGTACGACCAGCAGTATGGATGTGTTGTCGTATCAGTTGGTGAGCATGTTGCACTTGTCTTCTCCGATAGAGGTAGAGCCGATGGTGGTGGCAGATATGTCGTTGCAGTCGCATAGTGAATGGCAAGGACGGGCAGTGGAAAGCAATATCCAACTGAAACAGGCGGATATGCAGGTCAGGATGCAAGAGCAAGAGGTAAGGTTGAGTCGCAGTGTGATGATTCCGAAGATAGCGTTTGTAGCCGAAGACCATCTGGATGGTCCGATTACGATAGAAGTACCGGTGTTGGACAAGAACTTCAACTATTGGTTTATGGGTGTGGGTGTTCAGTATGATTTGAGTAGTATTTACAAGGGTCGTCGTGCTGTTCGTCAATCACGCCTTGCTCTTCGTCAGGCACAGGAACAGCAGTCGTTGGTGGCAGAGCAGACAGAGCAGGCTATTCAGTCCGCCTATTCAGACTGGTTGACTGCCATAGTGGAGGTGCATACACAGGAAAAGGCAGTGGAGTTGGCACAAGAAAACTACCGGATAACCCGTTACCGGTATGAGAACGGTTTGTGTCTGCTTACTGATATGTTGGATGCAGGGAGTGAGAAACTTTCTGCTGAATTGGGGCTTGTGAATGCACAGATAAGTGTGCAGTATAACCAATCGAAATTGATGTATTTAACTTCGTCTTTATAAAAAACATAGATAGTATGAATAAGAAAAAAGTAATGAAAGTAGTTCATAATTTGGTAGTTGTGTTATTGTTATTGGCAGGTGTAGGGTTTATAGTGAGCCGTTTTGTGCATTTTGGCAGGGTGGAATATACAGACAATGCAATGGTATGCCAACATATTACCCCTCTGCACACGCGAGTGTCGGGTTTTATACGAGAAATCCGTTTTGATGATTATCAGATGGTACATTGCGGGGACACTTTAGTGTTGATAGATGACAGTGAGATGTTGTTGCATCTGGCTCAGGCAGAAGCAGATTTAGCAAATGCGCGTGCAGGTAAGCGTGCTTCGAGTGCAACGGTTCGTACGACGCAGAACAATCTGTTGGTGAGTGATGCGGGTTTGGATGAGGCTCGTGTACAGTTGGATGATGCGAAGCGTAATTACGAAAGGTATGAGACTTTGTTGAGCAATAAAGCAGTTACACAGCAGCAATTCGACCAAGTGGAAACTCGTTATTTGGCTGCAAAGGCTCGTTATGAACAACTGAGCAGAGCCCGTTACAGTACGACGCTTGTAGAGTCGGAACAGACAGAGCGTTTGGGTCAATCAGCAGCGATGATAGAATTGATGGAGGCTAATGTTCGATTGGCACGCCTAAACTTGGGGTATTGTGCTGTTGTTGCTACGGCAGACGGTATAGTAGGCAAGAAAACGATTCATGTAGGTCAGTTGGTTCAGGTTGGTGAGTTGTTGGTGAGTATTGTGGACAGTAACAACAAGTGGGTGGAAGCGAACTTTAGGGAATCGCAATTGCATCATATAGATGTGGGGAGCGAAGTAAAGATAAAAGTAGATGCCGTGCCTGACAGGACTTACAGGGGTGTGGTAGAGTCGTTGTCGGCTGCTACGGGCATTGCAACAAGTCATATTCCTGTGGATAATGCGACGGGTAATTTTGTGAAGGTAGAACAGCGTTTGCCTGTCCGTATCCGTTTGACAGATACCGATTTATCTGCGTTACGGGCGGGGTATAATGTAGAATGTGAGGTGTTGTATCAATGAATGCGAAGACGATAGCATCCACTTCTTTTCCGCATATTCGCAAGGTTGTTCCTGAATGGTTAAAGCCTTGGTTGTATGTGTTTGTTGCGTGTTGTTTCCAACTATCCGGAGGGCGTTATGCAGGGGCTATTGGTGCATTGATGGGTGTTCATGACAACATGCGTGAAGATATGATGATGTGTGTGTTTGCGAACCTTTCGGGTATGGCTGTTTGGTTTCCGATGTTGTTCCGTATGAAGTTCCGCTTTCCCAACAAGACGCTGCTTCTGTGTGCGAGTGCAACTGTGATATTGATGAATGTGCTGACGATGTATGTTTCGAGTTTGCCGCTATTGTGGTTGTGCTGTTTTATTGCGGGTGTGGCAAAGATTCAGGGTACATTTGAGTGTATGTCGAATATACAGTTGTGGCTGACTCCGACGCGCAATATGCGTGTGTTCTTTCCCTGTCTTCATGTGATTATTCTGAGTGCTATTTCTGCTCAGACAATACTGTCGGCTTGGTTTGGTTCCATAGGATGCTGGCAACTTATGCATTGGTTGGTGATTGGTTTGCAGACGGTGGTGTTGCTGTTGCTTGTTTGTTTCTGGGACAAATGGCTGATGCCTCGTACTCCGATGGGTGTGCCTACTCCGATATTGCTGAAAGATATTGACTGGTCGGGTTGTTTGTTGTGGGGCGGATTGTTTTTTGAAGTAGCGTTGTTGCTTGGTTACGGTGAGTTTAATGATTGGTATCACGGTGATATGACTTGGGTGGTAAGCGGGTTGATACTGGTTACTGCAGGTGTGATATTGGCGAGGATGGGTAGCATTGAGAAGTCGTATATATCGCCGAATGTGTTTAGGAAGTTCCGATATGTGAAGTCGATTTTTATACTGATTATTCTGTATGAGGCGATATTGGGAACAGAGTATGTGCTGGAAGAGTTGTTCAAGGAGGAAGTGTTGGGATATGATATGCTGACGAGTGTCCGTCCGACCTGGGCTGTATGGTTGGGGAATATGGCAGGATGTTGGTTTAGTTGGTGGTGGATGAAGCATGTACGGCATTTCACTTATATCCGTTTGGGTATTATCGGTACGGTGGCCGTGCTGTTGTATGTGGTGCTGATGTATTTTCTTGTCAGTCCGATAGTTGGTATAGAGATGCTGTATGTGCCGTTGTTTTGCAGAGGTTTTGCCTACGCTTGTATGAGTATTATGTTTATGACGGCGTTATTTGATTTGATGGATTTTGAACATTTCTTTATGGGTTTGATGGTGTTTAACGGTCTTCACATGGTGATAGGCGGTTGCATCGGGAGTGCTATCTACGGTCGTCTGGTTCGTTATTTGGGTTCGGATGTGTTAGCCCGCAGTTTGTGTCCGTTGTCGTTGTTGGAAGCAGGTTCGGTGAATATACTGTGCGTCTCGATCAAACAGATTTACGGTTGTGTGGCGTTTGTCTGTATAGCATTGTTGTTGGGTTTCTTGTGTTTTGACAGTCCTTTGCGTCGGGACAGACGATACTATTCGCGTAGATAGATGTGGAGAGTTGATAAGTTTAGGAATTTAGGAATAGTTGAATGGGTTGCCGTATTGCTTAACGGGATACTTATCCTACTGCCCATTGGTGGAAAGGCAGGATGCGGATATGCTTGTTGCCTTCGATGAGGCTGTCTGTTTGGCGAAGGGTAACGATACTACCTTTGTTTACAGACAATGCTTCCATGGCAGCAAGCAGACCTTGCACTTCACGCTGGTAGGTGTCGGTATTGAAATCGGCACAAACCTGCACTAATTCGGTACAACGATTGTTGTGCGTTGCCACGAAATCACACTCATGCCCATTGTGGTTAAAATAGTACACAGCCTTGTATTTGCGGCGCAACTCAGCGTACACCATGTTCTCCAAACGATGACCGATATTGGTAGATAAAGCCGTGGAGCAAACTGTTATCAGCCCCGTGTCCACACAGTACACTTTCTTGGGATTGACCATCCGTACTTTCTCGGAGGCGGAATAAACGGGTATAAAATCAAACAGATAACTCTGCTGCAGATAGGAGAAATACTCGTTGACGGTTGTGGCACTATTGATTTGCAAGGCTTGTCGCAGTTTGTTAGCAGACACCATATTGCCTACATTATTGAGCAACAGCATCAGCAGTTCTTTCAGTTTGCCATAGTCGCGCACGCCATAGCGGCTTGTTACATCGCGATACAGAATGTCTGACAGTAGGTTATTGAGTATATCCTCGTCTTGTAGTTTCAGATATAGGGGAAAACCACCTTGCTCCATATAGCGGGTTTGCGACTCTTCGTTGCCGTCCAGTTGAAGAAAACCGCAAAACTCTTTGTATGAGAACGGGAACAGTTCATACGACAAATGCCGTCCTGTGAGTTTGGTACCTAATTCACGGCTCAACATAGAGGCATTGCTGCCGCTGACAACAACCTGATATCCTTCATCCAACTTGCCCCGTACATACAGTTCCCAACCCTCAACCACTTGCACCTCGTCCAAAAACAACAGTGGCTTCTCCGAATAGGAACCTATGGCATTGTCCAAGCGTTGGTAGTCATCATAAGTGAAACCATACAGTTGCGGTGCATCAAAGTTGAGGTAGAAAATCGAATGTTCCGCCTTGCATCTTGATGCCAATTGCGCCAGAAGGATACTCTTTCCGCAACGACGCACTCCGGAAATAACTATGGCAAAGTCCGATATGGGGAAATGGACTTGCGGCAGCAATTCGCGTGTGAAACTTGCATTGTTGTATAATGCATCTAATTGACGCTGAGATGTTTGCAGGATAGTACTCTGTAGTATCATAATGGCAATGGGTTGTTGTTTATCGCCTGCAAAGATACTGCTTTTTGTTGAGATACACAATAGTTTCCATTTATTTTGTAAATATATATCCATTTGCAATGGTAATATATTTTCAGTGAGAATGGATAATATCTCTATTACAGGCTATAAACGGACTCTCAACAAGATTGACCTCGTACGATATGGGGGAACAAATGACTTGGGACTTTCGGGTATTGGAATAGGTAAGTGTGTGTGGAGAACATCGAGCATCTATAGGACAAATTAGCCACTAATTAGCCACTTATATCCATACCACATCCTTAGCACATCCATAGCACTACCTTACCACATAAGACTTTTATATGGGTTTTATAGGGTTTTTAGACCTCTTTTGAATGCCCCTTTGACCTTTCTTTCCTGTCCTTCAAAGCGACCTCTTACCGACAATGCTTCTCCTTCCAATTTCATTCGTTTTCGATGGTTTTCGTTAGTTTTTGTTAGTTTATATTAGGTTGTATTGGGTTTTGGTAGGTTTCGTTAGTTTCCGATAGTTTGTGTAAGTTTTTATTGGGATATATTGGGTTTTAGTAGGTTTTGGTGGGTTTCATTGGGTTGTGTTAGTTCTCGTTAGTTTTTATTGGGATGCGTTGGGTTTCGTTTGGTTTTAGTAGGTTTCATTAGTTTCCGATGGTTTGTGTTGGTTTTTATTGGGATGCGTTGGGTTTTAGTCGGTTTTGGTGGGTTTCGTTAGGTTTTGGTAGGTTTTTGTTGGTTATTTCAGGAAATCCCGAAAATGTATAAAACCCATTCAGCAGAAGGCAAAAAACAATATAAGAACTATAAGTGGTAGGGTAGTGGTAGGATAGTGGTAGGGTAGCAGTAGGGCGATCGTCCTTATATCAGTCTTATATAAACAGGGGAAAACAGAATAGGAATTTCGTTACAAACTGACAAATTACACTGACAAATTACCACGCAATGAGCCATTATAATTTAATTTACAGGTTGACGATTACGGGTTAGATAGCAAAAGGGTCTGCACAAGTTATTGCACAGACCCTGATTGTGTATAGTTATTTTCTCTATGGGATGGGGTAGTGGAGGTCCTTATTTTACCTCTACC
The DNA here is from genome assembly GCA_963615025.1 of Firmicutes bacterium CAG:95. Lineage (GTDB taxonomy): Bacteria > Bacteroidota > Bacteroidia > Bacteroidales > Paludibacteraceae > Colicola. The sequence goes on from CAVEFV010000017.1 coordinate 16,212, forward strand.
CCCATCAGCGTGTAGGTTTTGTTGCCTTTTTGAATATAGATTTGTCCGTTTCGGAGAACTTTGTGCAGGGTGGTAATTCAATATAGTTTGTGAAACTGCTCCATTACTTATGTATTTATGTGTTTATGGTAGTTGAGTGTTGATATAGTGGATGAAATTATGCTTTGGTGTATTGCAAAAATAATTGTACCTTTGCAGTCGGTGGAGTTTGGGGTGTGAGTAGTATGATATGTAGAATTGTTAAAGATATAGATAATCAGATAATGGAACGAGAGAATTTAGAAAACTTGATAGACTTATGGTTCGCAGAAGATATTCGTGAAGGAGACCATACCTCTCTGTCTTGTATTCCTGCAGAGGCGACGGGCTGTAGTCAACTTATAGTTAAGGAAGATGGAATACTTGCAGGCGTTGCTGTGGCAGAGGCTATATGTCATCGTTTTGACCCATCGTTGAGGATGGAGATATTTTTACACGATGGTGCGGCGGTCAAGCCGGGGGACATCGCATTCCGCGTTTACGGCAAAGAACTGTCGCTCCTGCAAATAGAGCGCACCCTGCTAAATGTGATGCAGCGTATGTCGGGCATCGCCACCACGGCGCACCGCTACCAGAGCCTCATCGCCGATACGGGCTGCCATGTATTGGACACGCGCAAAACAACGCCGGGGCTGCGTTATTTGGAGAAGGAAGCCGTGCGCATCGGCGGCGGAATGAACCACCGTATAGGGTTATTCGACATGATACTCATCAAGGACAATCATGTGGACTTTGCAGGCGGTATCACCGCAGCACTCACCCGAGCACGCGCTTACTGCAAGGAGAAGAACAAAGACCTCCGTATTGAGATTGAGACGCGCAACGAGGACGAGATACGCGAGGCGTTGGCAACGGATATACCCGACCGTATCATGTTGGACAACTTCACGGTGGAACGCACACGCGCGGCGGTGCAACAAATCCGCCGGTGGGAACGGGAGCACGGCAGACACATCGAGATAGAATCCAGCGGCGGTATCACTTTGGATACCCTCCGCGCTTATGCCTTGTGCGGAGTGGATTTCATCAGCGTAGGAGCCTTGACCCATTCGGTGAAGAGCCTCGATATGAGTTTCAAGGCAGCGGCGGGGGAAGTTGAGCGTTGAGGGTTGAGCGTTGAGAGAAGTTTATAAGTTGATTAGTTGAACCGTAAAAATACAGAGAATATGCATACAACAGAGAAAATAGCAGCCTTGCGCGCCCTTATGCAGAAGCACGGATTGGCAGCGTATATCGTACCCGGCACCGACCCGCATGCCAGCGAGTACATGGCTCCGCACTGGATGGAAATGTCGTGGCTGACAGGTTTCCTCGGCGAAACGGGGACGGCGGTCGTTACTATGGACAAAGCCCTGCTGTGGACGGACAGCCGTTACTACCTGCAGGCGGAAGCGGAACTGGCAGGCAGTACGGTGGAACTGATGCGAGAGAGCGACATAGAATGCCCGACCATACCGGAATGGTTGTGCGCCCACATCCAAGGCGAGGTAGGGGTCAATCCCGAAATGTATAGCGTGAATGCCTATGCCGCGTTGCAAGCGGCTTTGGAGGAGAGCCGTATCGGCTTGGTATCGGTGGACTTGATACGCCCTTTGTGGACCGAAGGACGCCCCCCGATACCCTGTTCCACCCTCTACGAATACGAGGAGCAGTACGCAGGCGAGAGCGTGGCAAGCAAGTTGCAGCGTACCCGCAACGCCATGGCACAACGACACTGTCAAGCCATGATTATCGCAGCCTTGGACGAGGTAGCATGGCTCTTGAACATACGGGGTAAGGATGTGGATTACACGCCCTGCCTGATATCCTACTTGGTATTGGAAACGAACGCCTGTACACTGTTCGTCGAACCCAACAAGGTCGATGCAGCGGCGGCAGCATACCTGCAACGCATCGGCGTGGAGGTACGGGGCTACGGCGAAGTATTCGACTACCTGCACCGCCTGCAAGCCGAAGCGGTGCTGTTCGACGGCAGCAAGGTCAACGAAGCCCTGTGCGAGGCAATCAATCCGACGACGAAGCAGGTAAACACCACCCCCGACCCGGTATTGAAGATGCAGAGTGTGAAGAACGCCGTGGAGTTGGCGGGCGAGCGTATCGCCATGCGGGAAGATGCCGTGGCACTAACCCGCTTCTTCCGTTGGCTGGAAACGGAAGCCCTGAAGACTCCCCAAACAGAGATAACCCTCGCAGACAAGTTGCACGAACTGCGGGCGAAGGGCATGCATTTCATGGACGAGAGTTTCTGCACCATTGCCGGTTGGAATGCCAACGGGGCTATCGTCCACTACCATGCCGAACCCGAAGCCTGTGCCAAGATTGAAGGCAACGGTGTCCTGTTACTTGACTCGGGCGGACAATACCTACATGGAACCACCGACATAACACGAACGGTGTGGGTAGGCGACGAAAACGCCATACCTGCCGACCTGAAACACGACTACACCCTTGTACTGAAAGGGCATATTGCTTTAGCGCAGGCACGCTTTCCGAAGGGTACACGCGGCAACCAATTGGATATTCTGGCGCACCAATACATGTGGGCGGAAGGAATTACCTACGGTCACGGCACGGGGCACGGTGTAGGACACTATATGGGTTGCCACGAAGGACCTCAGAACATCCGTACAGATAACAACCCCAATCCTTTGCAAGTCGGAAATATCTGCTCCGACGAACCCGGCATCTACCGTGCCAACGCCTACGGCATCCGTATCGAGAACCTCCTTGCGGTGCGCGAAGCAGGTGCGTTGAGTGCCCGTACTACGGGCGAGACCTACTATGAGTTCGAAACCCTTACCTTGTGCTACTACGACACCCGCCTGATAGAACGCAGCCTGCTAACCGACAGCGAGATAGCGTGGCTGAACAATTACCACCGCTGGGTGCTTGCAGAGACAACCCCCCGCCTGACGAACGACGAAGCCGCGTGGTTGGAACATAAATGCAAAGCCCTTTGAACATGACATTGGAATCGATACTGACAGAAGCCGTACAAGCGGCTGTAAAGAACCTCTACGGCATAGAGGCTACCGCACAACAAGTGCAGATACAAAAGACTCGACCGGAATTTGAAGGCAACCTGACGATTGTCGTGTTCCCCTTTGTGAAAGCGGCTCGCAAAGCACCTGCCCAAGTGGCAGCAGAGATAGGCGAGGCACTGCTCGGACACGAGATTGTAGAGAAATACAACGCCGTGCAAGGCTTTCTCAACCTGAGCATTGCCCCGGCTTTCTGGCTCGGACAGTTGGAGAACATCTACGCTGACAAACACTATGGTTACCTCACTCAACAAAAAGAGGACGGCACACAACCGCTGATGATGGTGGAGTACAGTTCGCCCAACACCAACAAGCCGCTGCACCTCGGGCATGTGCGCAACAACCTGCTCGGCTATTCGATTGCCAAGATACAGGAGGCAAACGGCTGGAAAGTGGTGAAAACCAATATCGTAAACGACCGAGGAATCCACATCTGCAAGTCGATGCTCGCATGGCAGAAATTCGGCAATGGAGAAACTCCCGAAACGAGCGGCAAGAAAGGCGACCACCTGATTGGGGACTACTATGTTCGCTTCGATGTGGAATACAAAAAGCAGATACACGACCTCATGGCGCAAGGTATGGACGAGGAGACCGCCAAGAAAGAAGCACCGCTCATCAAAGAAGCACAAGCCATGCTGCTGAAGTGGGAGCAAGGCGACCCGGAAGTGCGTGCGCTATGGCAGAAAATGAACAGTTGGGTATATGCGGGATTCGACGAGACCTACAAGCAAATGGGCGTGTCGTTCGACAAGATATACTACGAATCGAACACCTATCTTGAGGGCAAGAAAGAGGTAGAGCGAGGACTTGCAGAGGGACTGTTCTACCGCCGCGAGGACAACTCGGTATGGGCTGACCTGACAAAAGACGGGCTCGACGAGAAACTGCTGCTGCGTCAAGACGGCACATCGGTCTATATGACACAAGATATAGGTACCGCCAAACTGCGTTTTCAAGACTACCCCATCGACAAGATGGTCTATGTGGTGGGCAACGAACAGGAATACCACTTCAAGGTGCTGAGTATTCTGCTCGACCGGCTGGGCTTCCCCTTCGGCAAAGAATTGGTACATTTCAGCTATGGTATGGTGGAACTGCCAAACGGAAAGATGAAAAGCCGCGAGGGAACGGTAGTGGATGCTGACGACCTGATGGCACAGATGATTCAGGACGCCAAAGAGATTTCGAAAGACAAGGTAAATACCCTACCCGACATCACCCCCGAAGAGGCAGAGAACATTGCCCGTATCGTCGGACTGGGCGCACTGAAATACTTCATACTGAAAGTTGACCCACGCAAGAACATGCTGTTCAACCCTGCCGAGAGTATCGACTTCAACGGCAACACGGGACCATTTATTCAGTACACCTACGCTCGTATTCAGTCGGTGCTGCGCAAGGCGGACACGACAGGCATAGCCCTCAACAAGGCAACCGCACTCAACGACAAGGAACTGTCGCTGATACAACGCTTGACGGAGTTCCCTGCACAGGTGCGCCAGGCTGGCGACGAGTTCAGCCCCGCTGTGCTGTGTAACTACGCCTACTCGCTGGCATGCGACTTCAACTCATTCTATCACGACTACTCGATACTCAACGAGCCCGACGCAGAGAAACGCACCGTACGATTGATACTATCCGCATCGGTAGCGAAGGTTATTCGCACCGCAATGGAACTGCTCGGTATCGAAGTACCCAACCGAATGTAATAATGTAAAAGATATGCAGATCGCTTTCACAAAGATGCAGGGTGCGGGCAACGATTATATCTATATCGATGCCATGCGTTTCCCGATTGCCAACCCGGAGTTGTTGGCTCAGCGTCTCAGCGACCGTCATTTCTCTGTCGGTGCCGATGGCTTGGTGCTGATTTTGCCCTCCGACCGAGCGGATATCCGTATGCGTATGTTCAATGCAGACGGTAGTGAGGCACAGATGTGCGGCAATGCTGCTCGTTGTGTGGCGCATTATGCCGCCGACCACCATTTAGTGCATTCCGACGATTTCACTTTGGAGACCTTGGCGGGTATCAAGCCCTTGCATATAGAGCGCCACGACGGGGCTATTGTTGCTGTTCGTGTGGATATGGGCGAACCTGCCGTTTCGTCGATAGAAGCCAATCCTCAGCAGGTCATAGCGCAGAAAGACGGCAAGATTATCACTGCCCAAGACCTTACGATAGTAAACATGGGCAATCCGCATGCCGTCTGTTTTGTGGAAGATGTCAATGCCTATCCTGTCAGCCAACTCGGTCCTCAGGTCGAGCATCACCCATTGTTCCCCAATCGGACCAATGTAGAGTTCGTGCAAGTTATCGACGATACGCACCTCGCTATGCGTGTCTGGGAACGAGGCACAGGCGAAACAATGGCTTGCGGCACGGGTGCTTGTGCGACTGCAGTAGCGGCGGTACTGAAAGGTAAAACCCTGCCGTCGGTCTTTATACAGGTATTGGGAGGAAACCTCTTTGTCTGCTGGGACCGAACCACCAACCACATCTTCCTGCAAGGTCCCGCAGAGTACAGTTTTGAAGGAACAATACAACTATGAACATAAACGACAATTTCTTACGGCTGCAGCGCAACTATCTCTTCACCGAGATTGTCAACCGCACTCGCCGGTACGCAGCAGAGCATCCGCATAATCAGTTGATACGGTTAGGCGTAGGCGATGTCACTCGCCCGTTGCCGTCGGCTGTGATTGAGGCTATGCACAAGGCGGTGGACGAACAAGCCGACACAACCACTTTTCACGGCTATGGTCTCGAGGAGGGATATATCTTCTTGCGGGAAGCCATCGCCAAGAACGAGTATGCGCCTCTGGGTCTGTCTTTTTCCACCGACGAGATATTCATCTCCGATGGGGCTGGCAGTGATTTAGGCAACCTCAGTGACATCTTCAGTGCCAACAATCGCGTGGCTATTCAAGACCCTTCCTATCCCGCTTATATCGACACCACAGTCATGGCGGGTCGTGCAGGAGAGTCCATCGATGGCAGATGGTCTGAGATTGTTTATCTCCCAATGCACGCCGAGAATAACTTTATCCCCGAACTGCCTAAGGAAGAGGTCGATATCATCTACTTGTGCTATCCCAACAACCCAACAGGTACCGCCCTCACACGAGAGCAGTTGCAGGTGTGGGTGGACTATGCCCTTAAGCACAACGCTGTCATTATCTATGACGCTGCCTACAAGGCGTTTATCCGAAACAACCACATCCCTTCCAGTATCTACGAAGTGCCGGATGCCCGCCGTGTCGCCATCGAGATTTGCAGTTATAGCAAAACTGCCGGTTTCACGGGAGTCAGGTGTGGCTATACCATTGTGCCAAAAGAACTGAAAGACAAGCAAGGACATGCGCTCAATCCCTTGTGGGACCGCCGTCAATGCACCAAGTACAATGGTACATCCTACATCTCTCAGCGTGGCGCTGAGGCTATCTACACTCCTCAAGGTCAGCAGCAGGTGAAAGCGAACATCGACTACTATATGGGCAATGCAACGGCTATCCGCGAACAACTCCGCCGGATTGGGCTGGAGGTCTATGGAGGGGAACATGCGCCCTATATTTGGGTACGAACCCCAAAGGGCATGACTTCGTGGCAATACTTCGACTTTCTGCTCAACGAATGTGAAGTAGTGGCAACTCCTGGCGTCGGCTTTGGTCCTTCGGGAGAGGGTTATCTGCGGCTCACGGCTTTCGGCACACACGAGCAGACGACAGAGGCTCTGCGCCGCATCGCCGAACATTCCTGATGGAGTCATATTGCCATTTTTGTCCATATCAACCCCTGTATCCGTCCTATTGCAATACCAAAAAACTACCCTTCGTCAAACCAAGTAAATACTATGGATTTCAAAGAATGAATATAGGATGAATATAAGATGAATATAGGATGAATATAGGAAGAGTATAGGAATTAGGGTCGAAAAATGGCATAGAAATAAGGGGCATTTATATCACAAAACGGGATAGGAAAAATCCATATCCTCCGACAATTACATCCAACAACTCATCATTAACTAAAATATAAAGAAAATGACTTGTGGAGTTATTTTTCTTTTTGTACTTTTGCAGACAGTATGGCAGTACTGAGCGTAAATATCAATAAAGTGGCGACCCTGCGTAATGCACGGGGTGGAAATCTACCGGATGTAGAACAATTCGCACTCGATTGTGAATGCTTCGGAGCAGATGGCATCACTATTCATCCCCGCCCCGATGAACGACATATACGCCGCTCTGATGTCTTCGAACTCAAGAAAATTGTTACCAAAGAATTGAATATCGAAGGTAACCCCACACCAGAATTCTGCGACTTGGTATGCACGGTATGCCCTACACAGGTAACGCTTGTACCGGACGACCCGCAACAAATAACAAGCAACCACGGTTGGAACACGATGCAGCATTTCAACCACCTGCAAGCACTCGTCAACATTTTTCATCAAAAGAATATCCGAGTGTCTGTCTTTATAGACCCCGACCCTGAAATGGTGTACTACGCAGCCAAATTAGGCAGCGATAGAGTGGAGTTATACACAGGTCCCTACAGCGAACAACACACCATCGACCCGCTGCAAGCCCTCAAACAATACGCACCTGCTGCACAAAAGGCAAAGGAAATGGGGATAGGGCTGAATGCAGGGCACGATCTAAATCTGTACAACCTGCGGGACTTGATAAAAGCATTCCCTTGGATCGACGAGGTAAGCATCGGACATGCACTGATTGCCGATGCACTGTACTTGGGGATAGAAGAGACCATCCGACGATACAAAAACCTTTCACAAGTATAATATAAAACCGATAAATAAAAACAAGTAAGATATGAATGGTATACTACTTCAGGTACAAAATGTAGCGGATACTGCAAATCAAATGTCAAACAATCCTCATTTGACGGAACAAGAACCAATGAACCTCTGGCTAATGGCTACTTATGGTGGCTGGATTATGATTGTATTGGCAGTACTCCTTGCTTTGGCTGTCTATCTGTTTATTGAACGCTTAGTCGTCATCAATGCCGCAAAAAAAGAAGATAAATCTTTCATGGATCGTATCAAGGACTATATACATGAGGGAAAAATCGATTCCGCATTGAACCTATGCAAGAAAACCAATACGCCTTCGGCTCGAATGATTGAGAAAGGTATAACGCGTATAGGACGACCAATGAACGACATACAGGTAGCCATCGAGAATGTAGGTAACTTGGAGGTCGCCAACTTGGAGAAGAACCTTGTCATCTTGGCAACTATATCGGCAGGCGCACCTATGTTAGGCTTCTTGGGAACAGTACTCGGTATGGTGCAAACCTTTTATAATATGGCGGGAAGTGCTTCCGGAGTTATCGAACTATCGTCCCTCAGTGAAGGTATGTACCAGGCTATGGTAACCACAGTAGGAGGTCTCATCGTGGGTATCTTGGTGATATTTGCTTACAACTATCTCGTCTCCCGCATCGATTCAGTAGTGCGGCTGCTCGAAGGAAGAACGATGGAATTTATGGACTTGCTTAATGAACCGGCATAAATATGGCACTCAAACGACGAAATAAGGTAGAAGCAGGCTTCTCAATGTCATCCATGACCGACTTGATTTTCCTCCTGCTACTATTCTTTGTCTTGGCAAGCACGATGTCTTCACCGAACGACATCAAAATAAATCTACCGCAAAGTCGTGCTAAAACCAATACAAAACAAGTGGTTGCAAAAGTCAATATCGATAATCTGGGCAACTACTCAGTAGCCATCGGCAAACAAAAACCTATGGCTATTCAACCGGAAGACCTCGAAAACTACTTGATGTCAGTACAGGCGAACGACTCTTCCACCTATATCGCTATTCACGCCGACCAAGACATCGCCTACAAGGAAGTAGTGCGCGTCTTGGATATCGCCAACAAAAACAAAATGAAAGTGGTCATAGCCACCAAGAACGCCCAATAATGCGCTACAAATCGCATATAATAGCCTCTATCGGTACAGCGTTGTTCATGCTACTGCTGTTCTTGTTGCTTTGGATGGTGTATATCGACCGTTACGAGAAACCTGAAGACGAAGGTATAATGGTATCGTTTGGCGATGCGGATATGGGCGAAGGTGCTGCACTCGAACCAACAATGGCTGCCGTTCCTGAAATAGTCTCACCTCCTGCCACGCAGCAACAACCCTCGTCCAACAATTTGATGACGCAGGATACCGAAGAGTCGCTCGCATTGGCAAAACAACAAGAGGAAGAGAAACAAAAACAAAAAGAAGAGCAAGAACGCCAAATCAAACAAAAAGAGAAAGAAGAGGCAGATCGCGCCGAAGCAGAACGCATAGCCAAAGAAAAGGCTATCGCTGAACAAAAAGCAAAGCAGGCTGCTATCGACAAGGCAAATAACCTGATGGGTGGAGCATTCTCTTCCAACACATCCTCCTCCTCAGGTTCAGGCAATACACATGGTGATACCATGCAAGGAAATCCGGTCGGAAAAGGTACTTCCAACGGACATGGATGGTCACTCAGTGGACGCTCTCTCAAAGGAAATCTCGTAACACCTTCTGCCAAGGGCGTACAAGAAGGCGTGGTGGTAATATCTATAAGAGTGGATGCAGCAGGGAAGGTTATCGATGCAAAACAAGGCAATGGAACGACCATCTCGGAAAAACAAACCATTCAAGCATGCATCGACGCCAGTCGTAAGGCAGTATTCTCTGCGGGGAATAATGTAGTCGTAGGCTCAATAACTTACAAGTTCAAGAACAAGTAGTAACCAATACCATACAATTATGAATTACATCTTTTTGGACAAGGGCTTTGAAGAAATAGAAGCCGTTACAACCATCGACCTTTTGCGCAGGGCTGGAATATCGTTGGTCGTAGTTTCTTTAGTGGGAAATACTCTTGTGGAGGGAGCGCATAACATCGCAATACAAGCGGATGTGCTTTTTGAAGATGTCGATTTCTCTAACTCGGAGATGCTTATCTTACCGGGTGGAGCAACCAAACTCGGAGAACATAAAGGGTTGGTTCAATTGTTGCTCGAACACAATAAGCAAGAGAAACTAATCGCTGCTATATGTGCTGCACCCTCTGTACTTGGCTCGCTCGGAATTCTAAAAGACAAACAGGCTACTTGCTACCCTGGATTTGAATCCTATTTAGGAGAGAGTTATGTCGGAGGATTGGTCGTTGAATCTAAAAACATCATTACAGCCAAAGGACCTGGACTTAGTGCAGACTTTGCTTTCTGCATCATCGAAAAACTCAAAGGCACAGAAACTGCCGACGAAGTTTACGACACAGCGCAATACTGATCATTATTGCCGCATTTCTCTGTCTTATCTATCCCAATGGATAGATATTTTGCCACGCAATATCATCACAAGGTTAGATATTCTGCTGTGCTATAGCAAACGAAAAGGACTTGCCTCTCGGCAAGTCCTTCCTTTTACCATCTAACGTTATTAAACGTTCAAAACTACTACACCTCTCAAACGGTAATAACTATATGTTACTTATCCGTTTGGTGAACCAGCTGGGGCTCGAACCCAGGACCCCATCCTTAAAAGGGATGTGCTCTACCTGCTGAGCTACTGATTCTCGTATAACCCTCAAAAGCGGTTGCAAAGGTATATCTTATTTTTTATATGTGCAAGAGGAAAATGCGTTTTTTTGAATTGTTTGAAAAAATAAATCTATTCAATACTCCCACACCCGTTGCATATATCACCTTTATGACGAAATAATGTCTGTAAAAACATTGTTTCATCCTTTGAAAAACTCAAGAAAATGATTATCTTTGCCGAATATATGTCTATGTAAATATATTATGATAACAATCGAGCAACTAAAAGATATTCAGGGACGAGCAGAGAAACTATGTCGTTATTTGGCAATTGATGAGAAGCGAATACAATTAGAAGAGGAAGAACTGCATACGCAGACTCCCGGATTCTGGGACGACCCAAAGGCAGCCGAAGCACAAATGCGTAAAGTGAAAGCCTTGAAAAATTGGATCGACGCCTACGAAGGAGTGCGAAAGGCAATTGAAGAACTCAATCTTGCATTCGATTTCTATAAAGATGAGGTAGCAACAGAAGAGGAGGTCGATGATGCCTATACTAAAGCACAAAAGGAAGTCGAGACTCTTGAGATGAAGAATATGCTCTCCCACGAAGAAGACCAAATGTCTGCAGTATTGAAGATTGTAGCAGGTGCAGGAGGTACAGAAGCGCAAGACTGGGCAGATATGTTATTCCGTATGTACATGCGCTATTGTGAGAAACATAATTATAAAACCGAAATCAGTAATTTGCAAGAGGGTGAAGAAGCTGGTATTAAAACAGTTACTTTCAAAGTAGAAGGGGATATGGCGTATGGATACTTGAAGAGTGAAAATGGCGTGCATCGTTTAGTACGCGTATCACCTTATAACGCACAGGGAAAACGCATGACTTCTTTTTCCTCGGTCTTTGTAGTACCACTCATTGATGATACCATCGAAATAGAAGTTAACCCTGCTGGTATAAGTTGGGATACTTTTCGCAGTTCGGGAGCAGGAGGACAGAATGTCAATAAAGTAGAGTCCGGAGTACGCCTGCACTATAAATTTAAGAACCCGCTGACAAACCAAGACGATGAGATTGTTATCGAGAATACCGAAACGCGCGACCAACCTAAGAACCGAGAGAATGCATTGCGCCTATTACGAAGCCAACTCTATGAATTGGAATTAGAGAAACGCCGCCAAGCACAAGCCAAAGTGGAGGCAGGAAAGAAGAAAATCGAATGGGGAAGCCAAATACGCAGTTATGTGTTCGACGATAGACGCGTGAAAGACCATCGGACAAACTACCAAACAAGCAATGTCAATGCAGTAATGGACGGAGATATAGATGGCTTCATCAAAGCATATCTGATGGAATTCACAGACTAACTAACAAATAAATACCATAGTTATGAAAAAACTCATGCTCACATTGAGTACAATGCTACTCGCAACAAACTTGTTCGCACAAGAGTTCGACAGCCTGCAGCAGCACATAGATTCAGGCTTTGTTTTCACTACTATCTACGAGAATCCGATAACCTCTGTTAAAAATCAATTCAAGAGTTCTACTTGTTGGAGTTTTTCCTCGTTAGCACTACTTGAGTCCGAACTACTGCGAATGGGAAAAGGAGAATACGACCTCAGTGAAATGTTTGTCGTACATCATACTATGCAAGATCGTGCCAAGAACTATGTTCGTTACCATGGCGATGCATCTTTCTCCCCGGGTGGTAGTTTTGCGGATGTGCTCTATTGTCTTAAAAACTACGGCATAGTACCTCAAGAGGCTATGCCGGGTATTATGTATGGTGATACCTTGCCTAATCATGCAGAATTAGATGCTGTAGCGGGGGCTGTTGTGAATACTATCGCTAAAGGTAAATGGAAAAAATTATCACCCGTATGGCAACAAGCGGTAGAGGCAGTATATGATGTCTATTTAGGTAAATGCCCTGATACTTTTACCTATAACAATAAAGAATATACCCCTCAATCTTTCTCCCAAATGTTAGGATTGAATGCAGATGATTATATATCACTGACATCCTACACCCATCATCCATTCTATACTACATTTGCTATCGAAATACCTGACAATTGGCGTCAAGCAGTAAGTTATAACTTACCTATGGACGAACTAATGCAGGTGTTCGACTATGCTATACAAAACGGTTATACTATAGCCTGGGCAGCCGATGTGAGTGAAATAGGCTTCAATCGTAAAGGTATTGGTGTATTACCGGATGTAGAGCAAGGTGCTGACCTCATTGGCTCTGATATGGCACATTGGTTAGGCTTGAGCGATGCTGACAAACGCACAGAACTAACGCAGAAACCTCTACCGGAGATGAAGGTAACACAACAGATGCGTCAAGAGGCATTCGATAATTGGGAAACAACAGATGATCATGGTATGCTTATATTTGGTATTGCCAATGATCAAAACGGTAAACCTTATTATATGGTGAAGAATTCTTGGGGAACACAAAAGAGTGATTATAAAGGTATATGGTATATCAGTAAGGCTTTTGCGCAATATAAGACAATGAATATTGTTCTGCACAAAAATGCTATTCCGAAGGATATTCGTAAAAAACTCAATATTCGATGAATAAGTTTGTCATGATCATCAAACAATTGTTCTATTTACCTTTGTGGTTTCTTCGTGCTAAGTTCTTTGGACGAAAAGCCCCATTGCAAACGGTCTTGTTTATTACAGACAAGTGTAATCTTCGTTGCAAACATTGTTCTGTCTATCAGATGGATAATAACCACATTATGACATTTGAGCAAGTATGTGAGCAGTTGCGTTATTCATATAGTTTAGGTTCTCGTTTTGTTGATATTGAGGGAGGTGAACCAACATTATGGAGAGATGGAGAAAAGACCGTGAACGATATTATATGTGCTGCACATTCCATAGGCTTTTATTCAGTCACCATAACAACTAATGCGCAGCAAGATATTTCGTGGGTGCATACAGATAGTTTGTGGGTAAGCATGGATGGTGTTGGTACATATCACGATGCTATACGAGGCGAAGGAACTTTCAACAGGTTAGAAAAGAATATCAGAGATTCTCATTTGAAGCATTTAAGTGTGAATATGGTAGTGAATAAGGTTAATTATAAGGGATTGGAAGAAACATTTGAGTATGTACGCTCGAATCCCTATATAGAACAGATCTCTATTAATTTTCATACGCCATTTCCATCTACTGAATATTTAGCGTTGGATAAAGAAACACAGAATATGTGTATAGACACCGTCATTGCATATAAGAAGAAGGGTTATCCCATTATGAATTCTTATTCCGGCTTGCGTAAGATGAAAGACATAAAGCATATCAAGAAACATTGTTGGGTAACCAATTTTGTTTATGCTGACGGTACAAGAGGTTATTGTGCAGGAATGAATACTGATATTTGTAACCGATGTGGACTCTGTATGTCTGGAGAAATGGCGTCAGTATTTAATCTATGCCCCGATACTATATTAGCAGGACTTAAATTGAGAAAATAATCTACTTCTATCTTATAACAATATGAATTTCACGCATCTACATGTTCATTCTCATTATTCTACTTTAGACGGAATGTCTAAAATACCCGATTTGGTTGACAAATGTCAACGCTGCGGTATGCATAGTATGGCACTTACTGATCATGGTAATATGTATGGCATTAAGGAATTCTTAGACTATAGTAAGAAAATAAACAACGCTCCTAAAAAGGCCTTGAAAGAATGCATGGAGGATATAAAGAGGTGTGAGGAGCAAATAGCTAAAATACCTGAATTGGAGAATGCTCTGCAATCGACAACCAATGAGACAGAGAAGAAAGCATTGAATAGCAAAATAGCAGAGTATAAAGCGGCTACGAAGAAGATTGCTCTTTATCAGAAACAAATTGTTTCTCTGCAAGAAAAAGCGGATAACTATATTCCATTCAAGCCTATTGTAGGGGTGGAGGCTTATTGTGCCAGGCGTGGTCGATTGTTGAAAGATAAGAGTGTGCGCGAAGTAGCAGAGAATGGTCGTGAACATATTGTGGATCGTAGCGGATGGCATATTATTTTATTGGCTAAAAACAGAACCGGCTATAAGAATCTGTGTAAGATGGTTAGTTCTGCTTTTATAGAAGGCTTCTATGACCGTCCTCGTATTGACAAGGAATTATTGGAAAAATATCATGAGGGCGTTATTGTTTCTTCTGCCTGTTTAGGAGGGGAGTTGCCTCAGTTGATTATGCAAGGTAAAGTGGATGAGGCAGAAAAAACTATCCGTTGGTTTAAGTCGATATTTGGTGAAGACTACTATATAGAATTGCAGCGTCATAAAACAGACAAGCCACAAGGTGACCAGAATGTTTATAAGAAGCAGATGCAAGTGAATCCCGTACTTATAGAATTAGCGCATAAGACAGGTACCAAGATTATTTGTTCCAACGATGTTCACTTTGTTGAAGAAGAACATGGCGAGGCTCATGACAGATTGATATGTGTTTCGACGAACAAAGATTTTTCCGACCCGAACAGAATGCACTACACTAAGCAAGAGTGGCTTAAAACACCGCAGGAGATGGCTGATGTCTTTAGTGATTTACCGGAGGCGTTAGAAAATACGCAGGAGATAGTTGATAAGGTTGAAGTTTACAGTATCGACTCTAAACCTATTATGCCTAAGTTTCCTATACCTGAATCTTTTGGTACGGAAGATGAATACAGGGAAAAATTCTCTACTAAGGATTTATTTGATGAGTTTACTCAAGACGAACAACATAATGTAGTTCTTACTCAAGAAGAGGCTGAGAATAAGATAGCGTTGCTGGATGGTTATAAGAATTTATATCGTATCAAGTTAGAGGCTGACTATTTGGCATATCTTACATGGAAAGGTGCACGCGAGCGCTATGGGGAACAGTTGACTGAAGAACAGATTGAGCGTATTACATTTGAGTTGCATATAATGAAGACCATGGGTTTTCCCGGTTATTTTCTCATTGTGATGGATTATATAAGGGCTGCCCGAGAAGAATTGGATGTATCTGTTGGTCCAGGTCGTGGTAGTGCTGCGGGTAGTGTAGTGGCCTATTGTCTGAAGATAACCGATGTTGATCCATTGAAGTATGATTTGCTGTTTGAGCGTTTTTTGAACCCAGACCGTGTATCGTTGCCAGATATTGATGTCGATTTTGATGATATCGGGCGTCAGCGTGTTATTGATTGGGTAGTAAAGAAGTATGGTGTAACCCATGTGGCTCATATTATCACCTATGCTACAATGGCGACTAAATCAGTGATTGCCGATATGGGTCGTGTGCAAGGTGTACCGCTCAGTACAGTTGCAGCCATAAAGAAATGTATACCTGACAAGTTTGATGCCAATATAGTAGATGAGAAGGGGAAAACTCCACCTGTGAATCTGCATAACTGTTATAAATATAAGACGGAGTTGAAAGAGTTCTTGAACAGTAATGACCAGAAGATAAAAGATACGCTCCACTATGCAGAAGAACTAGAGGATACTATTCGCGGCGTAGGTATTCATGCCTGCGGACTTATAATCGGTGCAGATGATTTGACTGAATTTGCACCGTTGGCCACAGTTAAAGACCCTAAGACTGGACAGGATCAGTTAGTTACAGAATATGACGGACATTATGTTGAGTCGGTTGGGTTGATTAAGATGGACTTCTTGGGGCTTAAGACATTGACTATAATTAAAGAGGCCCTTGCTAATATAAAGAAGGCTCAAGGAATAAGCGTTGATATTGATCATATCCCTCTTGATGACGAGATGACATATAAGTTGTTTCAAGAAGGGAGGACGATTGCTATATTTCAGTTTGAGTCTCCCGGTATGCAGAAACATTTGAGGGAGTTGAAACCTACGGTGATTGGTGATTTGATTGCCATGAATGCATTGTATCGTCCAGGTCCGATGGATTATATTCCGCAGTTTATCCGTCGTAAACAAGGTAGAGAACCTATTACTTATGATTTACCTTGTATGGAGAAGTATTTGAAGGAGACATACGGTGTGACTGTATATCAGGAGCAGGTGATGCTTTTATCGCGTTTGATTGCAGGCTTTACCAGAGGTGAGAGTGACCAATTGCGTAAGGCTATGGGTAAGAAGTTGGAGAAACTTCTGGTGGATTTGTATCCTAAATTTATTGAGGGTGGTAAAAAGAACGGACATGATCCCGATATACTCAATAAGATATGGACAGATTGGTTGGCCTTTGCCAAATATGCATTCAATAAATCGCATGCTACTTGTTATGCGTGGTTGGCTTATCAGACCGCTTATCTTAAGGCGCACTATCCTGCTGAATTTATGGCTGCCAACTTGACCATCTCTAAAGATGATATAACGGAGGTTACGAAGTTGATGGATGAGTGTAAGGTTCTTGGTATAGGCGTGTTAAGACCTGATGTTAATGAGTCGGAACTTAATTTTACGGTGAATACAGGTGGTGATATTCGTTTTGGATTAGGTGGCATTAAAGGTGTAGGCGAAGCAGCAGTACAGCATATTATTTCAGAGCGTATTGCTCATGGCGAGTATAAAGATATATTCGACTTTTTAGAGAGGGTCAACCTACAGGCATGCAACAGAAAAACTATAGAGAATCTTGCTTTGTCGGGTGCATTTGATTGTTTCAAGGATATTTATCGGGAGCAATTAGTGGCGGTGAACAGTAAAGGCGAGAATGTGTTAGATACTTTGGTGAGATATGGTAACAGTTATCAATCTGCCAAAAAGAATAATGTTTCTTCGCTGTTCGGCAGTTTCGGGGATGAAAATACCATAGAGATTAAACGCCCTGAGATACCTGATGTGGAGCATAGTTCTGCGATTGAGAAACTAAATATAGAGAAGCAACTGATAGGTATCTGTCTTTCTGCTCATCCTCTTGAGAATTATGAGTTTGAGATAAAGGAACTATGTAATACGACTACCCAAGAGTTGAAGTATTTTGAAGAATTCAGCACGGTAGAAAAACGGAATGTCTTTGAAACGCCTGAAGGAAAATCGACCCCGCAAAAATGGTTGAAGGAGAATGTTGGCAAGATACTTACTGTTGGCGGCAGGGTAGCAAAAGTGGAGGAGCGTGTGATAAGGAAAGCAGGTAGCAAGTATGAAGGTCATAAGTATGGCGTTTATACTTTGGAGGATTATGAAGGGTCGTACGAATTCCGATTATTTGAGGAAGACTATATGAATATGGGCAGAATCCTAACGGAAGATGCGTATGTGGTAGTAACAGGTAGGATACAACAGAGAGGCGAGGACCGATGGAAATTCTTCAAACCCAAGTCGGAAGCAGAGGCAGAATATGAGTATAGGATAACCAATGTAGCGTATCTGAACGATATGCAGAGCAAGTATTTGGGACGGATAGACCTGCGTATTTCCATCAAAAATATAACCTCTTCCTTTGCAGAGAACTTGACGGCACTGTGTACAACCTATTCGGGAACGACGCCCATCCAACTGATGGTGTATGATGATATATACAATCATACCGTGACTTTGACCAATGGTAAAGCGCACATACAAATGACCAAGCAGTTCTATAAACAACTCAAAGAGTGGAAAACGCTTGGTGTATTGGAGTATTCGTGTGTGACGAATAGTGCAGAAAGATAGTTGTCGGGTGCAGGTAAGGGAAAACAATCGGGATTAGTATTTTCTTTTAGGGTTGCGGGGAAACCATCCTTTCTCTACACGCTTTTTCTGCTCAAATAGTTCGACGATAGACCAGAAGCACGAGAATGCAAATACGCCTAATATAACAGAGGCGTAGGTATTATCGGTGAATAGTGAAAGTGTGAGCGAGCAAATTCCTACTATCATAAAAGCCCACCAGCAGCGAGTACCGAGATAGTATTCTGCTTTGATGACGACAGGGTGGAACATTCCGATACATAAGAATGCGGATAGTCCCAGTACGATTCCTTCAATGTTGATTGGCATAGTATGTTTGGTTTGTTAGTGATGTACAAAAGTACATCAAATAATTGGAATGAGAAAGTGGGGTCGATTAGAATAGTGTTTTGGGGTGAAGATTGAGGGAAGTTTGGTAGTTTAGAGTTGATAGTTGAGAGGAGTTGAGTGTTTCGGTTTGAGGGTTGAGGGAAGTTGTTTAGTTGATGAGTTTAGAAGTTTAGAAGTTTAGGCGTAGTTTAATTGGTTGAAGGGGTTAATTAGGTTTAACGGTAACACGATGTTTGTTCTGCGAAGAGGAGTTGAGAACCATAGCACGCTATGGCTCTACAGTGAGCAATTAATAAGTAATAATGGGCTAATAGACATTTCTTGTACCTAAAACAGAGCGGTAGGGGTAGTAATAGACA
>CAVEFV010000018.1:0-34357 GCA_963615025.1 Firmicutes bacterium CAG:95
AGTAGCACCTGACTCATAATCAGGGGGTCGTAGGTTCAAGCCCTACTGAGACCACTATGGAAGAGTGAAGCATTGCGGTGCTTTGCTCTTTTTATTTTGTAAGAGGGGGAGGGGTTTGCAGAGTGGAGGTGATTTGATTTGGGTATGGATTGAGGGAGGTTTGTTTTTGATGTATTCGTGAGTTGAGGGATAGTGATTGTTGTATCCAAAAAGAAAAGAGTACCGCTTAACGCAGTACTCTCGTTGCGGAAAGAGAGGGATTCGAACCCCCGGACCCTTAAAGGTCAACGGTTTTCAAGACCGCCGCGATAGACCACTCCGCCATCTTTCCATTGATAACCTGATGTAGTATGGAAATCGGCTGCAAAGGTAATACTATTTTTTACATCTCACAAGATGAGACGCAGATTTTTCAAAGGGATGTAAATTGATAGTTTTTCCTATGTCGGAGGTACGGGGATTGTATGTTGATTGTATATTCTTCCTATATTCATCCTATATTCGTCTTATATTCATCCTATATTCATTCTATGGAATACATAGTATTTATCGGGCTTGGCGAAGGGCAGTTTTATCGTCGGAGGGAGGGACAGACAGTTGGGCTGTTGTATCAGATTGTACATCTTTTCCCTTTCGGGGTATGGTAGCACGGTGTTTGTAGGTACACAATAATTGTCGTACCTTTGCATAACGAGTTTAGAAGATATACAGAACAGTATGTACGAGGAATATACCATGATTGCCAAGACTTTCAAGGGGTTAGAGAATGTTTTGGCAAACGAATTGCTCCAGATAGGGGCAAACAATATACAAGTTCAGCGCAGGGCAGTACAGTTTTCGGGAGATAAACGCTTGATGTACAAAGCCAACCTGTGGTTAAGAACGGCGTCGCGAGTTCTTAAGCCTGTTGCCGTGTTCCAAGCCCAAGATGCGGATGAGGTTTATGATAACATCAAGCATATTGATTGGGAGCAGTATATCAGTTGCGACTCTTCTATCGCCATTGACAGTACGGTGTATTCCGACACATTCAAGCACTCACGGTATGTGACATATCGTGCGAAGGATGCTATTGTGGATTTCTTTATGGACCGTTACGGCAAGCGACCGAGTGTAAAGATTGATAATCCGGACTTATACATCAATATACACATTGCACAGACCTGCGTTACGGTCAGTTTGGACAGTTCGGGGGAATCGTTGCACAAAAGAGGCTGGCGCGCAGAACAGACCGACGCTCCTATCAACGAGGCTCTTGCTGCGGGAATGCTGCTGATGGCGGGTTGGGACGGACAGCGGGATTTTGTTGACCCGATGTGCGGAAGCGGAACTTTCCTGATAGAGGCGGCATTGATTGCACTGAATATTCCACCAGGAATATATCGTGAACGGTTTGCGTTCGAGCGTTGGAAAGATTTCGATGCGGAACTGTTTGAGACACTATACAATGACGATAGCAGTGCGCGTGAATTTAAGCACCATATCTATGGTTCCGACCATTCGTTTTATGCGATACGGGTGGCTGAAAAGAATATCAAGAATGCGGGTATGCAGCGTTATATCTCGCTACAACAGATTGCGATACAAGAACTGAAGCCGCAGACGGAGAGCGTGTTGGTTGTGACCAACCCGCCATACGGAGAACGGATAGACCCTAAGAATATTCTCCAACTTTATGAGGAGATAGGGAGTACACTGAAGCACAAGTTCACGGGGAGCACGGCATGGATAATATCTTCCAACGAGGAGGCACTGAACAGAATCGGGCTTAAACCCTCGAAGAAAGTACCTTTACTGAACGGCGAATTGGAATGCCTTTTTGTCCGATACGACCTCTTCTCGGGCAGCCACAAAGACTATAAGCGGAAACAAAACGAAAACACAAGACATTGATACCAGCAAACAAGATAGAATATATGGACGAACTTCTTATTGAGGAATACAATTATCCGTTGACGGATGAGCATATTGCTAAATATCCTATCGCCAAGAGAGATGAATCGAAACTATTGATATACAAGGACGGCAGTATCTCGCAGGACCGTTTTCTGCACATTGACACATATCTGCCCAAAGATACACTCCTTGTATATAATAATACGAAAGTCATTCAAGCCCGACTGCTTTTTCACAAGGAGACAGGTGCCAAGATAGAGATTTTTTGTTTGGAGCCACTCCAGCCGCACGATTATCAATTGTGCTTGTCCTCCGCAAAGGGATGCCGATGGAAATGTATGGTAGGTAACCTGAAGAAGTGGAAACAGGGGATATTGGAGCAAACCGTTCGTATAGGGGACAGAGATTGCACACTACGGGCGACGCGCGTACGCTCGAACGGGAATGTTCAGGAGATTGATTTTTCGTGGGATGACGCAGATATCAGTTTCGCAGAGATATTGGATGCGGCAGGTATCTTGCCCATTCCTCCTTACTTGAACAGAGAGACGGAGGAGAGCGACAAGACGACCTACCAGACAGTGTACAGTGTTATAAAGGGGTCGGTGGCTGCACCGACAGCAGGTCTTCATTTCACCCGAGAACTACTTGAGGAGTTGCGTCGTTCGGGCATAGAGACAACGGAACTCACATTGCATATCGGTGCAGGTACATTCCAACCGGTTAAGACGGCCGACGCCAATCAACACACGATGCACACGGAGATAATCGCCGTTCCTAAGTCTTGTCTGCAAGATATATTGCGAAAGTTAGGGCATATCACAGCCGTTGGGACTACCTCTATGCGCACATTGGAAAGTCTGTATCATATTGGTGTAAAGTTAAGCACATTGCCTGAAAATGAGTGGAAAGACTACGCCATTCATGTGGGGCAGTTTGAGCCCTACTCCACCCAAAGTACGCTTACCGCCCGTGAGGCGTTAGAGTGTATTCTACACTATCTTGAGGTGACGCACCAAGATACTCTTCATGCGGAAACACAGATTATGATTGAGCCAAGTTATGTGTTCAAGATAGTGGATGTCCTTATTACGAATTTTCATCAGCCTAAAAGCACCTTATTATTGCTTGTTAGCGCTTTTATCGGAGAGGATTGGCGGAAAGTGTATGCGTATGCACTGTCTAATGACTTTCGTTTCCTCAGTTATGGGGACAGTTCTCTTTTATTCAGGAAAAATCAGACACAACCATGTTAATAGATACTCATTGTCATCTTGATGACCCGTCGTACGCAGAGGACTTGCAAGAGGTTGTTCTTCGGCAGCAGCAGTTCGGTGTAGAGCGAATTATTGTACCGGGGGTTAATGCTGATTCGTTGGAAACAGTGACCGCCATTTGCGACAGATACCCTGACTATCTGTACCCTGCTATAGGTCTTCACCCTGAGGATGTAAAGGAGAATTTCCAAGAAGAGTTGGACAAACTACATTCTGCGCTGCCTACCCGCAAATGGGTTGCGATTGGGGAGGTGGGACTTGACTATCATTTTGACAAGACCTTTCGAGCAGAACAAATATCGGCTTTTCGGCAGCAACTTCATTGGGCGGTTCAGTATGATATTCCTGTTATTGTTCATTCGCGCGATGCCACTGCCGAGTGCCTGGATATACTCAAGGAGGCGTTGCAATTGTCGCTACAAAACAAAGAGTTGCACCGTTTGCGCGGGGTGATGCATTGCTTTTCGGGAAGTAGAGAGGTGGCAGAACAAATCGTGGAGATGGGATTTTATATAGGTATCGGAGGGGTGATAACATTCAAGAACTCCAAATTGGCAGAGAACATCAAAGGCATACCCCTTGACAGAATTTTGCTTGAGACAGACGGACCTTATCTTAGTCCCGTTCCTTTTAGAGGAAAACGGAATGAAAGTATGTATATTCAGTATGTAGCAGAGTCATTAGCAAGTGTTTATCAATGTACGGTGGAGGAGGTATATCGAGTGACCACACATAATGCAAAGACCTTATTTTTTGCGTAAAAATGACTTATTTTTAACCAACCTGCAAAAAAAAAGTGATAGATGATGAACAATTCACATATTATTTGTAACTTTACCGCCGATTTTCGCAGACCCTTACATTTGGTCTATTTGTAGGTTATATGTATCGGGTGTGAGTATAGAAGGAGAGATGCTCGAGTGGTTGAAGAGGCACGCCTGGAAAGCGTGTAAACTCCAAAAGGGTTTCCGGGGTTCGAATCCCCGTCTCTCCGCAAAGCGGCTAACAAAGTGTTGGTTGCGACAACAGAAGAAACAAATAATGTGAATTATAACTTTAAAATCACCTGACAAAATGAAAAAACTATTTGCTACCCTTGCAGTTATTGCACTACTGATGGGGAATCACTCTTTAGTGATGGCTCAAGACAACAAAGAAGCAACCGAAGTGGAAGCCGTTTCGAACGAAGCAGTATCATCTGATACAGCGACAGCCGAAGTGACTGAATTTACTCAAGAAGAACCTGCGGAAGAAGAGAATGGCTTGGTTGCTCTTCACAAGTACATGAAAACCAAGTTTATTGAAGGTGGTGCCGGTTTTATGGCTGCTACACTTCTGTGTTTGATCTTTGGTTTGGCTATTTGTATTGAGCGTATTATTTATCTATCTCTTTCCAAGACAAATACCAAGATACTTCTTGCTAAAGTAGAGAAAGCACTGCAAGAGGGAGGTATTGAGGCTGCATTAGAAGTATGCCGTAATACTCGTGGTCCTGTAGCAAGTATCTTTTATCAAGGTTTGAGCCGTTATGAAGAAGGCGTTGATGTAGTAGAAAAGACTGTAGCAAGTTACGGCGGCGTTCAACTTGGTCTGTTAGAGAAGAACTTGACCTGGATTTCGTTGTTTATTTCTCTTTCTCCTTCGTTAGGATTCTTGGGTACCATTATTGGTATGATTCAAGCATTTGACAAGATACAACAAGTAGGTGATATATCTGCTACCGTTGTTGCAGGTGGTATCAAGGTTGCTCTTTTGACGACCCTTCTTGGTTTGGTTATTGCTATTATTCTTCAATTATTCTACAACTACGTGCTTACCCTTGTTGAGGGTCTTGTAAACGAGATGGAGGATAGTTCTATCAGTCTGCTTGACCTCGTTATTAAATACGACGAAGAGCAGAAGAACAAGTAATCAGGGTTGCAGGTACAACTTTTGATTACATAACCTTATAATTAGATTACATTATGAAGAAGAAATATGAATTAGTTCCCAAAATCTTCCTTTGGATACTTTTAGCGTTGAGTGTTGTCTTCACGATAATGTTCTTTGCGGGAGGTTCCAATGGTTCTTTAGAGGTAGCGGGGGATTTTTTGTCTATTCCTCGTTTTACGGATCTTCTACTTGAGTGGACATACGTTTTGTTCTGCATTGCATGTATTGTTACCTTAGGTGTAGTGGTTTGGGAATTTTCAAAGAACTGTAAATATGACCACCGAAAAGCAATCAGTACTCTTGTAGTTGTTTTAGGTTTTGCAATCCTTATTGTGGGTTGTTGGTTTTTAGGTAGTCCTGAGAAGATTGATATTATCGGATATGAAGGTTCAGAGAATTTTGGTGCATGGGCTCAAATGACTGATGCCATTCTTTATCTGACCTACATTCTGTTTGCTGCCACCGTATTAACACTTGTTTGGGGTGTTATTTATACGAAGCGATTGAAATAAATTGTAGATTGTACACTATCAAGTTGTACATATAAGAGAATTTATAATTATGGCTAGGAAAATTCCACAGATAAATGCCAGTTCGATGGCTGACATTTCATTCTTGTTGCTAATATTCTTCTTGGTAACAACAAGTATGGATGTCAATCAAGGCTTGGCACGTCGTCTGCCTCCTCCTGTACCTGCCGACCAAAAGGCGGAGGATTTGAAAATTAAGGACAGGGATATATTTGTTGTAAAGATTAACTCGTTGAACCAACTATTAGTGGGTGGTGAAGAGATGGACGTCAAACAACTACGCAAAGCGGCTAAGGAATTTATTGCCAATCCGAATAATGATCCTAATTTACCTGAATTGTTTACAGAACATATAGACGGATTAGGAGAAGTAACTTACACGAAGAATCATGTTATATCCGTGCAAAATGATGTCGATACTCAATATCAGGCTTATTTGGATGTGCAGAATGAATTAGTAGCCGCTTACAATGAGTTAAGGAACGAATATGCTACAGATAGATTTGGCAAGACGTATAATGAATTGGACGAAGAAGCACAGCGTCTGATTCAGAAAGTGTACCCTCAAAAAATCTCTGAGGCAGAACCCAAAAACTATGGAGGGAACAAGTAATGGCAAAGATTCGTAGATCAGAAAAGAGAGAAATGCCGGCGTTGAATACATCGTCGTTGCCTGATATTATCTTCATGTTGCTGTTCTTCTTTATGTCTGTTACCTCGATGAAAGAAGTAACATATAAAGTAAGTATAAAGCCTCCTCAAGCAACAGAGTTAACCAAATTGGAAAAGAAATCGTTGGTGCGCTATATTTATATAGGAACTCCGACGGACGAGTTTCGTAAGTCGTTTGGTGCAGAAACGCGTATCCAATTGGATGATGCCTTTGCAGAGGTGTCGGAGATAGAGAACTATGTTGTTAATGAGCGTTCGGCGATGGCTGAACAAGACCAAGGTCTTATGACAATCTCTATTAAGGCTGATAAAGATACCCGCATGGGTGTTATTGCAGATGTTAAGCAAGCCTTACGCCGTGCATCTGCGTTGAAGATAAATTATGCTGCTGTGCAGCGTACAAGTTATTAAGTCCATAGACTTTTTGTTTGATTGGGAAGTGCTGTCTGACAATGTTTGTCAGGCAGCACTTTTTTAGTAGGGAGTTGAACGATATTATTTTTATAGTTGAGTGTTTAGCGTTTAATGTTTAGTACGGTTGAGCGTTGTAGGTTTTGAGTCGGTAACACGGAGATTTCAGGTGGATTTCAGGTATATAAAAAGTATACTCTTCCTATATTCAACCTATATTCGTCCTATATTCGTCTTATATTCATCCTATATTAAACCTTCGAAACACATAGTATTGACGGGCGTTTGCGGAAGGTAGTTTTGGGGATAACGAAAAGGAGACGGAGTGTCCCTTCTTGGTTGCGGGATGCCATTTTCCTGCTATTTTGATACAAATCCCTTGCTATATTTTATAACATACTTGTCTATTTGAAAAAATCAGTATATCTTTGCCGTGTAACCAGTAAATCTATCAACTCTATGGAAATCTCCAAACGGGCAAAGAACATGCCCCAATCTCCTATCCGCAAATTAGCGAAGTACGCTGATATTGCCATTCGTAACGGTATCCACATCTATCAGTTGAACATCGGTCAGCCTGATATAAAGACACCAGCCTGCGGTCTGAAGGCAATACACACGCTGCATCATGACATTCTGGAATATTCCCCGTCGCAGGGAACAAAGTCGCTCCGCACAAAGATGGTGGGTTATTATGCCGATTACGGAATAGACTTATCGCCTGATGAGATTATCATAACCACAGGCGGTTCGGAGGCTATTATGTTTGCCTATATGTCGTGTTTGGATCCAGGAGATGAGATAATAGTTACCGACCCGAGTTACGCCAACTATATGGCTTTTGCGATTTCGTGCGGGGCTGTAGTGAAGTCGATAAAGACGCATATCGAAAACGGATTCAAACTTCCGCCTGTAGAGGAGTTCGAGAAACTGATCACGCCAAAGACACGGGCTATATTGATATGCAATCCGAATAATCCGACAGGCTACTTGTATTCAAAGCAAGAGATGAGTCAACTCAGAGACATTGTTAAGAAATATAACCTTTATCTCATTTCGGATGAAGTGTATCGTGAATTTATATACACCAAGCGTCCTTATATCTCTGCCTTCCATCTTGAGGGGATAGATGACAACACTATTCTTATAGACTCGGTGAGCAAACGCTACTCGGAATGCGGTATTCGCATCGGTGCACTTATCACCCGGAACAAACAGATACGGCAAGCGGCTTTGAAGTTCTGTCAGGCGCGTTTGTCCCCACCTCTTCTTGGACAGATTGTTGCAGAGGCATCTCTTTCCACTCCGAAAGAATACTTGGAGGAGGTATACGATGAGTATGTGTCACGACGCAACTTCCTAATCGATCAGTTGAACCAAATACCGGGTGTGTTCGCTCCTACTCCGATGGGTGCTTTCTATACTATGGTTCAGTTGCCTGTGGATGATACGGACAAGTTCTGTCAGTGGTGTCTTACTGATTTCCAGTATGAGGGTCAGACGGTGATGATGGCTCCAGGCAGTGGTTTCTATACCCATCCGGAAGATGGACGGAAGCAGGTTCGTATGGCTTATGTACTAAACAAAGAAGACCTTGCGAAGGCAATGTTGGTGCTTCGCAAGGCTCTTGAGGCGTATAACGCAAAGGGGTGATACGGACTTTTCCGTTGAGGTTTTGCTATGAATGAAGAAGGTAATGGGTCTGTCGTACGAAGATAGATCCATTATACTTTCTTTAGTCTGGCATACGCCAAGAAAATGGTTTTTGTTCCGAAATCATCGAACTGTACCTTTATTCTGTCTCCCCCTGTTTCCACTACTGTTCCTATGCCGAAAGAGTCGTGCGCTATTCGTGTACCTACACTATACGGGCATTGGGCAGATTGGGGCGCAGGTGCGGATTTTGAAGGTAGTTTTGTCAGATTCCGAAGGACGGAATACACTGATTTCTTCGGTTCGGCAAAGAAACCCGATCGTTCGATTTTAGGTGTTTGTATTTTGTTGGATGTGCTGTCGATGAAGTTTGCATCGATGTCATGCAGGAAACGGCTCGGACCGGATATTTGGACGGTTCCATTCCGAAAGCGTTGGTTAACATGGCTGATATGGCATTCCTTCTCGGCTCGTGTGATTGCCACATAGAACAGACGGCGTTCCTCTTCGATGTCGTTTTCGTCTTTGGCAAAAGCCGATGGGAAGAGTTTTTCTTCCATCCCTACGATGAAAACGACAGGAAACTCCAAGCCCTTTGCTGCATGTACGGTCATCATCAGCGTGCGAGGTGTATCATCTTTTACTTTCTCATCTTGGTCGGTGAGAAGCGCTACATCGGAGAGAAATTCGGAGATGGTGAGCGGAGGCTCGTTTTGTTCTTTGCGGTCGTTCTCTTGTTCGCGGATGCCAGACAAGAGTTCATCAAGGTTAGCCTTACGCTCCTGACCTTCGACCGTTCTATCCTCCAAAGCGGAAAGGAGCAGTTTGGAGCGTTTCAAGACATCGTCGGCGAACTCGTACGCCGTGGCCGTCTGAGCCTTTTCTGCAAAGGAGTCGATCAGATTCACAAAGGCTCTCAGTTTCTGGTATGTGGCAGCGGAGATGTTCACTGAGTCGTTGGGGAGGGTTCGCAAGAGGGTGTTCAGGCTCATGCCTTGTGTACGCGCAATGTCGGTCAGTTTCTTGATAGTTGTCTCGCCAATGCCTCGTGCCGGTACATTGATGATACGCAAGAGCGCTTCTGTATTCTCCGGATTGATAGCGAGATACATATAGGCCAGGGCGTCTTTGATTTCCTTTCTCTGATAGAAAGACATACTGCCGTATATCTTGTAGGGTATGTTTTTCTTGCGGAATGCGTCCTCCAAGACACGCGACTGGGCATTGGTACGATAGAGGACGGCAAACTGATCATATTGCACTTTTTCTTGCAGGTATCGCTTTGACATTGTATTGGCAATGGCAATGGCTTCTTCACGGTCGTCAACATATCTGTTGATGTGTACCAGTTCGCCTTTTTCTTTCTCGGAGAAGACCTCTTTGGGTATTTGCCGATAATTCTTCTTTATAAGGCTGTTCGCTGCACCTACGATGTTCTGCGTACTTCGGTAGTTCTGTTCCAATTTGAACAGTCGAGCATTGGGGAATTGCTGTTGGAAGCGCAAAATATGAGAGATGTCTGCACCACGAAACGAATAGATACTTTGCGCATCATCCCCTACAACACAAATATGCTGATGAGGCTCCGTAAGCACACGCACAATCAAA
The DNA here is from genome assembly GCA_963615025.1 of Firmicutes bacterium CAG:95. Taxonomy (GTDB): domain Bacteria; phylum Bacteroidota; class Bacteroidia; order Bacteroidales; family Paludibacteraceae; genus Colicola. The sequence goes on from CAVEFV010000018.1 coordinate 9,980, forward strand.
TCTTGTGCATAGTTAGTATCCTGATACTCATCTACCAAAACATAGTCAAAATTGCTCTGATACTTTTCGCGGATGGTCGGAAAATCACGCAACAAGACATTCATATTGAACAGAAGGTCGTCGAAATCCATTGCGTTGTCTTCGCGCAGTTGCTTGTTGTAGCGATTGAATATATTGTACACCAATGGCGTGCGGGATTTTTCATCCTCTTTGATATAATCGGTGTTGCGTGCATAGTCTTCGGCAGTCAGCAGGTGGTTCTTGGCCATTGATATCCGTGCCGCCACATTGTTGACTTTATAGATCTTGTCATCGAGTGCCAACTCCTTAATGATGCGCTTGATAAGATTCTTGGAGTCGGTAGCATCGTAGATGGTGAAGTCGGAGGTAAAGCCTACGGAATCCGCCTCTTTTCGGAGGATCCGCGCACAGATGGAGTGAAAAGTACCCATCCAAAGATAACGGGACACGCCTACACCGACCAAGTTCTCGATACGCTTTTTCATTTCCCGTGCCGCCTTATTGGTAAAGGTGAGTGCCACTATAGAAGTGGCAGGAACACCCAATGATAACAGATAGGCAATCTTATAGGTTAGTACACGCGTCTTGCCGGAGCCTGCACCTGCAATGACGAGACAAGGACCGTCGTTGTAGAGAACGGCTTCTTGCTGGCTTTTATTAAGGTCTTCTATTGGGAACATATTTCTTAAATTGAGGTGCAAATATAAGAAAAATATAGTACCTTTGCAAACATCGTTTTGTGGACAAATGTTACCCAATGCATTCATATTATTGATGCGCAAACAATTAGGCAGCGCAACGGATGCTTTTCTTCGTGCGATAGCCAGACCTCCTGAATTGTCGATACGCGTAAACAACAAGAAAGAGATACCGACACAAGGTCTATCAGCAGTGGCGTGGCATCCGAAGGGTTATTATCTTAATACCAGACCCTCCTTTACGCTTGACCCTCTTTTTCACGCAGGGTGTTATTATGTGCAGGAGGCTTCTTCGATGTTTCTTTACCAAGTGCTGCAACAATATGTGAAAAAAGAGTCTATCGTGTTAGACTTGTGTGCGGCACCCGGTGGCAAATCGACACTAATCAGTGAGTATATCGGTTCTGAGGGATTGTTAGTAAGCAACGAGGTGGTTCGTCAGCGGGCATTTATCTTGTCGGAGAATATACAGAAATGGGGTAATGGGAATACGGTTGTGACTCATAATCTGCCCGAAGATTTTGCCAATAGATTACCCGACTCTTTTGATTGTGTGTTGGTGGATGCACCTTGTTCGGGTGAAGGAATGTTCCGCAAAGATCCGCAAGCGATAGAAGAATGGAGTATGCAGAATGTTGAGATGTGTTCACAACGGCAGCGTGATATACTGCGAAACGCATGGGAGACATTGCGTGACGGCGGAGTTTTGATATATTCCACTTGTACTTATAATAGCATAGAAGATGAACAGAATGCACAATGGATACAGAAAGAATTAGGGGGAGAGTTGTTGCCTGTTTGTTATCAGAAAGAATGGGGTATTGAAGAGACTACAGGTTACCATTTTTATCCTCATCGGACAAGAGGCGAGGGCTTCTATATTGTGGCGTTTCGTAAGACGACAAAGAGCGGGAATAGGTCGCCATTTCTTGACAAGAAGGATAAAGACAGGAAGCCTAAAAGTTTGTCGGCTTATCAACAACAAGCGGTAGAGTGGCTCACGGATACAGAGAGATGGTATATAGCCGAAGATGACCGCTTTTTACAGGCTTTCCCTGTCCGATATGAACAGCAAGTAAAGATATTGCACAAGTTGTTGATATGTATTACTACAGGGTTCGGAGTAGGAGAGGTACGAGGCAGATACTTATTCCCCCAACATAGTCTGGCTATGGTTAAGTGTTTCAAGAAAGAGGCATTACCGAGTGCAGAGTTGGAGTTGCAAGAAGCGTTGGCGTATCTTCGTTGCGAGGCATTAACTATACCTAATATACCTATTGGTGCCGTATGTATGACCTATCAGGGAGTACCCCTCGGGTTCGTTAAGAATGTAGGCAATCGTTGTAATAATTTATATCCTAAAGAATGGCGTATACGCAAACAAATAGATGGATAATTGGGATATGCCTGTTGTTTATCAGCAGTTTTGTTGTCGCTCAACAATGGCATACTACATTGGATGTGTTGCGTCCTGCTCGGTATGATATTCCGCAGGATATTCAGCACTTGTTGATTGTAAACAGTTCCGGTTCCCAACCAAAGGATTTCGGACATATATTGCTATCCGGTAACACCCCCGTAGGTAAAGCCTCTATTGATGTGACGCAGGTACCTGTTCATTTCTTGTTCGCTTTGACGCGCGGGTTAGAGGAGTCGAACCTCTTTTCGAGCGTGAGTCTATTAGAAAGTGTACAAAACACAAGCGGATCGTTTCGGAATTCCGCTGCAATGAAAAGTCAGCAAGTAGATTCGTTGTGTTACGAATATCAGTCGGATGCTGCATTGATCTGCAACCGGTTTATCACTTACGATACTTTAGGTGTGTTTCTTGCTGAGGACGAGAGTTATTATGCCTACTTGGTGGCTTATGAGTATTATTCTTTTTCGTTGCAAATGGCAGGAAAGACAGAAGCGACCTATTATATGGGTATAGATACCTTGTATTGGGAGTCGAATGCCAATACGCTGAATGATGCACTTGCCGGATTGCCCGATCGGCAGACTGCGTTAGAAGATATGGGTTTATATATAGGCGAGCAGTTTGCCAAGAGTTTCCATCCGACTTGGGAAACAGTAGATCGATACTTTTACGATTGTAGGGATAAAGATATTAAGCGAGGTTTAGAATATCTGAGACACCAACAATGGGATAAGGCAATTGAGATATGGAAGCAAGTTTATACCACCTCTAAAAAAGGCTTATTTAAGGCTTATGCTGCAGCAAATATAGCGGTGGTGTATGAAATAAAGAGTGATATGGAGAATGCTCTTCTATGGGCGAATAAAGCCATTGATTCATTTTCGGTGTTGCATAGTGCAGAAGCCCTACAACAGAAGGTAAATATGCAATATTACATACAACAATTAGAACAACGGCAACAAGATGAAATGCGGTTGGGGATGTTATGATGGATTTATAATGGGCAACGCTTGATCGGGTTTGGAAGTAGCGTTATCGAGAGGGCGTAGCAGTGTTTCTATTGTTTTGTTGGTTTTCTATTTATCTTATTTCCCTTCTTTCCTTTGCGGTAATTATTCCCTGTATGTTTTCTTCTGTATTGAGGACGAGAAGTATAAGCAGATGCGGCAGGTGCTTCGCCCAATTGTTCCGGTATGGGGATTTTTTCTATTTCCTTCTTTAGGAATTGCTCTATACGATTGAAGTAATGAGCATCGTCAGGGCTTACCAGTGTGATAGCCTCTCCTTTGTTCTCTGCTCGTGCTGTCCGTCCGATACGGTGGACATAGTCTTCAGCGTCGCGCGGCACATCGTAGTTGATGACCAGAGGTATATCGTCCACATCAATACCGCGTGAGATAATATCGGTGGCAACTAATACCTCTACTTTTCCATTACGGAAGTTGAGCATTACCTCATCGCGTTCTTTCTGCTCGAGGTCAGAGAACATCGCCGCAGCATTTATATTCTTCCTACGAAGTGTGCGGGTGATGTCGCGTACCTTCTGTTTCTTACTAACGAAAAGAATAACCTTTTTCAATCCTCGTCCCTCTAACAGATGTTGCACCATCGCCATCTTTTGTGTGTCATAGAGTCGGACGGCCATTTGATGAATACTCTCCGGAGGTCGTGAGACTGCAATTTTAACCTCCTCCGGATTATGCATAATCGTTTTAGCAAGTTGGCGTATCTTATCGGGCATTGTTGCAGAGAACATGATTGTCTGTCGGTTGTCGGGTAACCGATGGACGATGTTCATAATATCGTCGTAGAAGCCCATATCGAGCATACGATCTGCTTCGTCGAGTATGAAATACTTGACACCAGAGAAGTCGATGTTGTATATATTGAGTTGGCTAAGTAGTCGCCCCGGAGTTGCAATAACTATATCAGCCCCTTTTTGCAGTCCTGTTACTTGCGTACCCCATGCACTCGTTTCTCCTCCATAGATTGCGACAGAAGAGAAGGGTACATAATATCCGAAGCCTTCTATTTGTTGGTCGATTTGTTGTGCCAATTCGCGTGTTGGTGCCATGATAATAGCATTGAGTTTGTTACTATCATGGTTATCATTGACAAGGTTCGTGAGTAGCGGGAGAATATAAGCGGCTGTCTTTCCTGTACCGGTTTGCGCACATGCAATTATATCTTTTCCTTCGAGGATAATAGGGATTGTTTTCTCTTGTATAGGGGTGCAGGTATCGAAGTGCATGTCCCACAATGCGTCCAAGACATCGTCAGATAATGGTAGTTCGTCGAAATACATATATGCGTGGTACGGTATTGCTGTAATGATTGTTTCTATTTGACACGAAAAGGATTTTTCTCTTGTATTATTTTTCCCAGTTGTTGAATATCTCATGTCCGTATATATTATTCTCTTTCTTATCGTGCAGGGGTGTCCATAGTTGGGCAAAGAACGGGTTCTCTGATGCTATTTTATCCCACTGCCATGGGCGTGGGTTGGGTTCGTCTTTGTATGGCCAAGGCATACACTCCGGACACCAATGCCCGCCCAATAATACAACACGAGGAGAAGCAAGGAAGTGATGACCTTCTGCACATTGCCATTCGAGAGGGGTGTCCCAATCGCCTTGTTTCATTTCTACGGATATACATTTTCCCCCTCTGTATGCTGCGGCCTGTTGCATATCTTCGATAGTGAACAGACTTTTGGGCTTCTGTTCATCGTAGCCATGATTAAGAATAACCGCCTCTTCACTATTGTGCGACAGGTCAATATGTTTCCAATCGGGTATGGATTTGTATACTTCGAGGCTCCCATAGTAAGCATGGATGCGTTGTTCTTTGTTGTGTTTTATCCACCATTGTGTTCCATGCTCGGGGAAATTAGCCAAATGGCGCATTGCTAATTTCACACAATGTGGAAATAGTTTCGCGATTTTGGTCTTCGCAGCAAATTTTATTGCAGGAGGTATGCTGTCGGCTTTAGCCATTTGCTTGAAATATTCCTTTACGGGTATATTAGCACGGAAGTGTAGATAGTTCTCCAATTTATCTCCATCCAAATACCACATACCGTGGAAATTTCGTGTGGTAAACCATTTTGTGTTGAATATCTGTTCAGGTCGCGGGCATCCTATAGCCTCCAATAGAAGACACTCAAACTCATAGTTACTAATGCGATAATCTTTGCCTGAGCCGATATTGTAGTAGTTATTCCAAAAATCGCTTGGTACATCGTCTCTACAAATATGTTCGAGTAGTCGTCCGCTATCCTCTACAGTTGCCCACTCCAATACTCCTCGTATGGGGACATGAAACATTATCGGGTCATAATTCTTTAGGATAGCAGGATAGAGGATACCTGATTGGCGCAGGCTAACCCAGTTTTTGATAGGAGAATTGGTGATGATATATTCAGCACGGGCTTTTGTAATACCATAGTGATCGTAAGCCGATACGCATATAGGGTCGCCTGTTCGTCCCCAGTGTAATGGTTCACGGCGGTCCCCCATTTGCGCGACGCTACCAATATAAACCACCTTAGGTTGTTTGTCCGATGGTTGAGCAAGCACGGCATCTCGGATGTAGGTGGCAGCAGAGATGTTTGTTTTACGGGTTGCCGTAGGACGGTAGTCGGCCTGTGGTGATACCATGCCTCCTACATGCAGCACCATATCACTGCCGGTTACTCCTCTGAGTACATCTTCATATTTGGTCAAGTCGCCCCATATAATTTCCACTTTATCTTGTAGGGGTGCAAGCAGTTTCTTGTTTTTTTGACTTGGGCGGGATAGAATACGCAAGGTATATTGTTCGGGGTAGCGTAGTATTTCTTGCATACCGGCATAGCCCATTGTACCTGTGGCACCGGTTAAAAATATGATTTTTTTCATTTAGTACGGGTTTCTTCTGTATTGTCTTTTTCCTGTTTGGGATTACTATTCTCCTTCTTCGGGTGCAACAGGTTGCGTATTTTTGTCTTTACGAAACCCGTTGTGTTATTAATGAGTTGGTGTCCCCAATGGCGTTCTTCTTCTATTTCTTCCTCTTCACGATATTTGGTTGCTACTGCGACATCGTCATCTGTAATGACTAACATTTGGTCGCCTACCTCCATTTCAGACTGCCCAGTTGGTACGAAGAAGTCTTCTCCCCGTCGTACTAAAATTACCAATGTTTTACGAGGAATGTCCAAGTTTTTGAGCATTGTTCCTTTTTCCAACATTTCCGGTTTTACCTCTATCTCAGTGGCAGAGGATTCTATTTCTTCGGGCAAGTCAATATCGAAATGCTCTAATCGTTTGAGTTCGATTTGCGGAATAGCCAATCCTAATTTTTTCGCCATATAGGATAGTGATGTACCTTGTACTATCAAGGATACAAGAGTGCAGAGGAATACTATATTGAATATAAGGTCAGCATGCGCTACGCCTCCTGCTTTGCACAGAATAGCGAAGATGATGGGTACTGCACCCTTTAATCCTACCCAACTGAGCATTATTTTGTCCCTGGTAGTAAAATTACGGAAGGGAGCCATACATAAGAATACAGATATAGGGCGGGATATACATATCATAACAATACTGATAATCAGACAAGGTAGTAGTACCTCCGGTTTGAATAATTCAGTTGGTCGCACCATAAGACCTAATACCAAGAAAATAACCAATTGGCTTAACCATGTAAGGCCGTCGAAAAAACTACGCGTTTGATGTTTACGGGTGAACTTACTATTGCCTATAACAAGACCCCCGATATAGACAGCAAGATAGGTGTTTCCTTTGAGGTAGTAGGTAATGGAAAAGATGAATATACATGCGGTCAGGACCATTATAGGATATAATGATTCATTATTAAGGTGTGCTTTACGCATTATACCCACCATCATCTTTCCAAACAGAAAGCCCATAACTGCTCCCATGACAAGTTGTATGATGATGGTTTGCACGATAGCCAAGCCTGATATTTCGGTTGCAGTGGCTGTAACCACCCCTATTAGTGTGGTGGTCAGTACATAGGCCATGGGATCGTTGGCTCCGCTTTCCAATTCCAACAAGGGTCGTAGGTTGTGTTTGAATCCTATACCCGAGGTTCGAAGTATAGAGAAGACGGATGCTGAATCGGTGGAAGACATAGTGGACGCCATAAGTAGTGCTACCCAGATACTAACACTTGCAATAGCATTGAGCCAACCAAAAATAAAAAAGGTGATTACTCCTGTGATGAGTGCCGTGAGCAAGACCCCTATTGTTGCCAATGTGAGTCCCGGTGCGATGACAGGTCGTATTTCGGATAGTTTAGTGTCCATGCCACCTGAAAACAAGATAATACAGAGGGCGATGGTACCGATACCTTGTGCGATATCGATGTCGAGCATATAGCCCATGCCGTTTTCATTGAACAATTTCCCTACTCCGTCCGGTCCGAATACCATACCTACGGCAAGGAACAACAATAAGGCAGGTACACCGAATCTATATCCAATCTTATCTGTAAAAATGCTGGCGAAAAATAGTAGGGACAGCACTAAAAGAATCAATTCAACTTGCATGGTTATTTCTATTTTGTTTTATGTAAAAGCACTTCTTGTATTGCCTGTTCGAGTACATCTTTTGGCAAAGCACCTTGTGCTATTTGCGGTTTTTCGTTGAGAGGGCAGAACAAGAGTGTGGGAATACTCCGAATACCAAAGTAAGCCGATAATTCCCGTTCCCTCTCTGTATCGATCTTGTAGATGACTATCTGATCGCAATACTTCTCGGCGAGTTCTTCCATAACGGGGGCTAATTTTTTGCATGGTCCACACCAAGTGGTGTAAAAATCGATGATGCAAGGTTTAGTGCCTTTGTATTGCCATTGGTTTTGTGTAGTATAATCGAACACAACCCTTTTGAATTCTTCGGTTGTGAGATACTGTACTTCCTCTGCTGCTACAAAATGGGACAGCATAGATAAGAAGATGGAAGCAAGGATAACTATTCGTTTCATTTCGGAAAAATGTTAGTCGTGCAAAGGTAATAAAAATATCGCTGTTTCACAAGTTGATTTTGTTGGCTTGTGGCGTTTTTATTTTTTTGTATCTTTGCAGTCGAAAAAGGGTACTCTATAAAAGGTTGATGGCTATGCTAACGAATGATATTGATTTGGCACTTCGAGAAGTAACTGCCTCAGTTGATAAGAACCAAGTATTTATTTTGGTGGATGGGCATACAGAGGTTTTATGTTTGCCGACCGTACAGCAGACTCTTGCACTACCAAAGGAACAGATACTTGTGTTAGAGGCTGGTGAAGAGCAGAAGAATCTTGACAGTGTAGAGCAAATATGGGATTTCCTAATCGATCGTTATGCTACCCGCAGGTCGCTGTTGCTTATTTTGGGCGGTGGAGTATTGACGGACATGGGTGGTTTTGCCGCAGCCACATTCAAGAGGGGTATTCCGTTCGTGAATATACCGACGACGCTGTTAGGTGCAGTGGATGCTGCTACGGGCGGTAAGACGGGTATAGACTATAAAGATCTGAAAAACGAGATTGGTTTGTTTGTTTCTCCCAAAGAGACCATCATATACCCTGCCTTTCTGCAAACCCTACCCCACCCACAGTTTTTGTCGGGTTATGCAGAGATGCTCAAACATGCATTGATTGCCTCTCCTTTGGAATTGTCCCAATTGTTGGCTTTTGATCTGAATAGGATTGACCAAGATATGTTGAGTCAGTTATTGTTGAGGAGTATTGATATTAAGAATTATATTGTGGAGCAGGATCCTCTAGAGGAAGGATTACGGAAGAGTCTTAATTTTGGTCATACGATAGGTCATGCGTTGGAGAGTTTTTCGTTTCATACGGAACATCGATTGTTGCATGGTTATGCCGTTCTGTACGGGATAATCGCCGAATTGTATTTGTCAGTGAAAGTATTGGGTTTCCCTGAAAAATATCTTGCGCAAGTAGTTTCCATCATGCGGGAGTATTATGGAAAACCTATAGGCAGTTGTAAAGACTATGACGATCTTCTGTCGCTTATGCAACATGACAAAAAGAATACTTCAGTGGGTGAGATTTCTTTTACTTTGCTGCGCAATGTGGGAGATTGCCGATTGAACCAGCATGTAGATACGGAGAGTATCAAGGAGTCGCTGGATTTTCTGTTTAATTTGTAGGGGTTCTCATTCGGGAGTGATTCGGGCGGGATTCGAACCCGCGACCCACAGCTTAGAAGGCTGTTGCTCTATCCAACTGAGCTACCGAACCATGACTGATCTTTTCCTGATGATTGGGCGTTGTTTGTATGCGCCTCAACAAAGGACCTGCAAAGGTACAACATATTTTGCAATGCTGCAACTCAAAAGTAGAAAGGTGAAAGTTGCAAAGAATTGTTTAGATATTTGCGTTTATTGACTACTATCGTTTGGCGTATTGTCTATGTGATTTGGGATAATGACGGGATTGCGTTTGTTCGTTGTTTGTATATTCATCCTATATTCGTCCTATATTCATCCTATATTCGCCTTATATAAATCCTTTGGGATTGATAGCAAACAATAGGCTTCGCAAAGGGTAGTTTATTCGTTTTGGGACAGGTACAGTCGTATCGGAGGGATGGGATGTATTTGTATTTTTTAGCAATTTATTATGCTACTCTCATTATACGGGTGCGTGGTGCATTGTTGGTAGCAATGCACCACGCACTCATTGTTTTGCGCTCTGTACTGACAGAAGGAGGAAGCGGGTTGCTTGTTTTTATTGTTGTTGAAGGGTTTTTACGGCTTGTTTGGTAATCTCGTCATCGCGTTCGACAAGCGGATAGAAGCCTTCGTCGCCCAAGATATTGCGTACAATGTAGGCATTGACCCACTGCCGAATAAGCGGTTCACTCTTCTTGAGTTGCTCGGGGGCAGGTTGTACACCTTTGTCTGCACAGAACTTGACAAACTCGGGCATCCAATCGGCTTGGTTGAGGTACTTTTCGAGGGATTGCCAGTCTTTGTATTTGGACAGTTGTTTCCTGTTCGTATCGGTGTACCGGTATGCGAATTGGTAGGTATAGGCGAGGTTGGTTACCCGATTGTAGTAGGGGGTGTTGAGCGATGTGTCACGACCCACGAAGATGTCGGGCATGATACCTCCTCCACCATGCACGATACGCCCCTGCTTGGTGTAATAGACGGTGGTGTCGGACACTGTGATACTGTCTTTGCTGTAGAACTCACCATGTTCGAAGCGGTTGAGCAACTCGTTGTTATAGTCGTCGGCAGCCCCAAGATCGTAGTGTTTTTGGATACACCTGCCGGAAGGGGTATAGTATCTTGCGACCGTCAGACGCATAGCGGAGCCGTCGGAAAAGGGTATTTGCTGCTGTACTAATCCTTTGCCGAAACTACGCCTGCCGATAATTGTTGCCCTGTCGTTATCTTGCATAGCCCCAGAGAATATCTCACTGGCTGATGCGGAAAAATCATCGATGAGAACGACAAGCGGCACGGACCGGAACCGACCCAGACCATTGGCTTTTGCCTCAAAGCGAGGGTAAGTATTCCCTTCGGCATAGACAATCATATCTCCTTTGGAGAGGAATTCGTTCACCATCTTTATGGCTTGTTCCATGTATCCACCGGAGTTTCCACGAAGGTCGATGATATAACTTGTTGCTCCTTTATCTTTAAGGAGGGCGAGTGCCGTGATGAACTCATTATAGGTGTTTTCACCGAATTTGTCTATGCGTATGAAGCCGATGGTAGGTGTGAGCATGAAAGAAGCATTGACAGAGTGGATGGGTATGTCTCCACGCGTTATGGTGAAGCGGAGGAGTTCGTCGACGCCTGCCCGTTTGACTGACAGGATGACCTCCGTTCCTTTTGGGCCCCGTAGGGTGTGTATGACCTTCTCATTGTTGATGGTCTTTCCGACAAAGAGAGAGTCGTTTACTTCGATAATCTTGTCTCCTGCCAAGATACCTACGCCTTCGCTTGGTCCACCGGAAATGACTGCAACGATGCTAATGGTGTCATTCTGGATGTTAAATTGGACGCCTATACCTGAAAAGGTACTCTCCAGTTCGGAATTGACAATATCGAGGTCTTCCTTGGCGATATACGCCGAATGGGGGTCCAATTTGCCAAGAATGTCAATCATGACGGACTCGGTGAGGCTATCGGTATCTATTTTGTCCACATAGTAGATGGATACATAATTCATCAACTGGTCAATTTTCGTGTTGGCTGCTCCTGTATTATTGAGCATCACAAAGCGTTGAGCATTAGCGCGTTCACCAAAGACAATGCCTAAGATGAAGCCAATAGCCAGTCCTAAGACGGTAAGCGATGAAAAGATATATTTCTTCATAGTTGATTGTAGATTATTAGTCTTCGCATTGAATTACTTCGATACCTGCCTGTTGCATGAGTTCCACTCCGTCCATGATACGATACTTCTCGCCATAGACGACTCTTTTTATGCCTGCCTGAATGATCAGTTTGGCGCATTCCATGCAAGGGGAGGCGGTTACATAGAGGGTGGCACCTTCGGAAGAGTTGTTAGAACGCGCCACTTTTGTTATGGCGTTCGCCTCAGCATGGAGGACATAAGGGTAAGAGGTGTTGGTTTCATCCTCGCATTTATTAGGAAAACCGGAGGGCGTTCCATTGTATCCATCGGATATTATCATCTGATTTTTGACCAACAAGGCACCTACCTGACGGCGTTCACAGTAGGAGTTTTCTGCCCAGATACGCGCCATTTTCATGTAGCGAAGGTCGATTTTTGTCTGTTTATCCATTTATCTTTGAATAAGGTGAGTTGCAAATTCCTTGATGTTCATGCCATCGTAGGTGCCAGAAGTCATCATCAACAGTACTTTGTTGTTGAAATCGATATGCTCCAATGTTTCTTGCAGCGCGGTGACATCGGTGAATACCGTTACATTATTCGTGCCAAAGGCGTGTAATACCTCTTCTTGGGTGATTGCCCGAAGGTGCTTGTGTTCAATGACCTTCGGATTAAAGTACACGAATGCGATATCTGCTTTCTCCATACAACGGTTGTACTGCGGTAGGAAGTCCGCCATAAGCGAGGAGAAAGTGTGCAGTTCCATACAGGCAACCAGTTGGCGGTCAGGATATTGCTCGCGGACGGCATCGATGGTCGCACGCAGTTTGCTCGGGGAATGGGCAAAGTCTTTGAAAGCAATGCTCGCGGGTGTTTCGGCAATCTTTTCCAGACGGTTGCTTGCCCCTGTGAAGTCGGACAGGGCTTGGTAGAAAGTATCGTTGGGTATGCCAATCTGTTCGCAAGCCAAAGCCGCAGCGTGCAGGTTCTGTAGGTTATGGCGACCGAAAATGTGCAACGGAATATGCTTGGAGGTTAGATAGGTTATGCCTTGTTGTATGGCATATTGCGGGGTGTCGTAGGGCAGGCAAGTGATGTCCTTTCGAGCCTGAGATGCGATGGCAGAGAGGTTGTTATCGCCTTGATAGTAAATCAGTTTGCCATTGGGTTCTATGAGGTTGACGAATGTTCGGAAGGTGTTTACATATTGGTCGAAAGTGGGAAAGACATTGATATGATCCCACGCAATACCCGTGAGGATGGCGATATGGGGATGGTAGAGATGGAATTTGCTCCTTCTATCCAAAGGCGAGGACAGGTATTCGTCCCCCTCAAAGACAGCATATTTCGCCGTGTCGGAGAGGCGTACCATATTGTCGAACCCTTCCATCTGTGCGCCAACCATGTAGTCGGTTTCTATGCCCAACTTCTTCAGTGCGTATAATATCATCGCGGTGGTGGTTGTCTTGCCATGCGAGCCGCCGATGACGATGCGGGTCTTGTCTTTCGTTTGCTCGTAGAGGTACTCGGGGAAAGAATATATCTTGATACCCAACTCTCGGGCGCGTAGTAACTCGGGATTGTCTTGCTTGGCGTGCATTCCCAAGATGACAGCATCTATCTCGGAGGTAATACACTCCGGGTGCCAACCTATCTGTTTGGGCAGAAGTCCTTTGGCTTGCAGACGGGAACGGGCAGGTTCGAAGATCTCATCATCACTGCCCGAGACAACATACCCATCCTTAGAAGCCACCGCCAAGGCCAAGTTGTGCATCGCAGCACCACCTATAGCAATAAAATGTATGTGCATATCTGTTATCTTTCTCTAAAAACTCCATGTGATACCTGCCACGAAGTTGATACCATCGGTCTGGTAAGCATACAGGAAATCGTGTTTGCGGTTCAAGTAATTGTTCAGTTGCAGGTAACACGAGAGCCATTTGTCGATATTGTATTGCATACCAAGATTCAAGTCGATGGTAGGCTTGAGGCGAACAGACTTTTCGTGAACCAAAGCGTATCTTCCTCCTGCGAAATAGTTATCGGAGTACAAGGATATCTTACTGTTGATCTTTGCATCTACCCTGAAGTTCACTTCCCACGAGGGACGATAATAGGCATACTCTATTTCCTTTATCTGCCAGATAGTGTAATGCCCGTCCAAATGGATGTTGACAATGTCCTGATAGTGATAATCAACCTTTCCACCGATATTCCATCGCTGATGATCGGAGTTGATCAGGGTAAAATAACCATCTACATCCCAGTTGTAGAAGACATCGTATTTCGTTAGGATGAAATGCGCACCGATATCCAACAGCAAGTCTGCATGCGGGCGTATCTTAAAGCCCAGGAAAGCATCCACAGGTATATATGTATGATTGTGGGTATCTGACACCTCCAACTCCGGACGCAGGAAGTGATTATAGTGGAAGTTCTCCCGCACGGAAGTAGTATGATAATCCCCTATAGCCCCACCATATAGTGACAGCCATTTCCTTGCTAACTGCGCCTCAAAAGTTACATTTGGGGAAGGCAAAAACACCTTACCTTTGCCGAACACCAAATCGAAGTTGACACCAACATGTATGTTGAAACGATTACCTATGTATGCATAGTATGGCTCCACTTTTACTATATGATGGTTTTGCAGTACGGAATCATTACCATAGGCGCGGGGAATACTCCAATCCATCTGTCGGACGGAATAGAACCTGTTCTGCACTAACACATCACCTCCTATGTGATGCTCTTCGCGGTGCCAATCCAACTGTGCCTTCGTCCGAACCTGATGCTCAGTAGCGACCTTGCCCATAATAAACGCCTCATATCCTGTCTGTACAAGATATTGTACATCTTGCTTAGGTAACGAATGTACTCCTATTCGCGTGTCAATCTCCCACAGGCTCGTCTTATCTGCCTGCTCAAAATCTCGGTAGTGGGCAATAGAAAGAGTGCCCTTTCCTTTCTCCTCATCTGTATAGTTAAAGTACTTACCATAACGAGTGAAGTATGTATTCTTTCCCTCTACATCGAAGAACAAACTCGTATTAGAGAACAGTTTGGAGAAGTCTAGTCCTGCTTGCGTCTGCGATAAAGTCTTCCTGCCCCACTTTCCCAAGTGGTCAACAAAGATGTCAAGAGAAGCGTTTTTCTTGTCCTTTACCTGATAACTGAAGTCAAACACCGTGTTATTGTGTCCCACGCCTGCACGAAGGAAGCCATTCAATGGTTGTGAGTGAACAAAATTCAACGACGAACACCCCAACTCGCTAAGACTGTAATTGGTGTTTATAGGCTGTGTATACGACGAGTACACAATCTTTGCAGCCTTCAATGCAGGGGTGTAGATCAGTGGCTCGGCATTGATCTTGCCCGCTTGCCGTATCACAGGTTGATATTCGCGTTCCACCGTCACAATTCTGTCAATCGAGTCATTTTGGGCATAGGCACAAACGCCAAACAACAAAAGTAATACTATGATATTACATATATTCTTCATCGCTTCCAACTTTTTCATTTTCTCGTTCCTCTATTTGTGCTAAACGCTGTTTGATTGTATCTTGTATATCATCTTGTACACGATAATTACTTTGCAGACTAAGCAGATATTGCTTCGCCTGAAAATCCTCACCGCGTTTCACATATATATCCGACAATAGGACAAAGCACCTCGCCAACCAATACTGATGTTGTGTATTCATATTGGCGAAAGCCATAATCTCTTCCTCTGCCTTATCCAAATCATTCTCCATATATGCCGCCTCCGCCAACAAGTACTTCGACTCGGCTCCCTGTACCGTACGCACATCGGCGGCAATCGGGGTCAAGTCCTCTACTGCACGACCATACTGTCCCAACGCATAATATGCCTTACCCCTGTTATAATAAGCCTCTTTCTGCAGATCAGGAGAGGATGAAACATCATCCAAGATACGGGTTGCTATGGCAATGGTTTTCTCATTATCTTGTAGGTTGTAACTGCAACGCAATATACCTAATCGCGCCACATTCTCCCTTTCTATACTGCTTGCCACCTCCTGCAACTTCGTGAAATAGGTCAACGCCTCCGCATAGTTCGCCTGGTCATAATCAATCTCTGCCACTCGCATACAAGCATCCTCCATATATGGGTTGCCCTTCACACCCGCCAGTTCCTTGTATGCCTCCTTCGCCTCATCCTTATGACCCAACCGATAATGGCTGTCCGCTAAATTATACTGCGCAATCATACAGTAGCGGCCTCCTTCACAATACTGCGACAAATACTTGCCCAAACCACCTACAGCCTCCTGATAATTACCCAACATATACTGTCGCTCGGCCGCCGCGTAGGTAAGAGAATCTTCTTTATTGTCCGTCACCATGCTAATCTTACCCAATGTTTTCGTATACGCCAAAAACTCGCTCACATTGTTGGTCTCCACATAAACAGTCTGCAGACCGTCTAAGGCCGAATAAGCCTCCTCGCTGCCTGGATAGTTCTTGATCACTTGTTTGTATGCCGTAATGGCTTCCGTGTTCTTGCCTATGTTATAGTATATCATCGCCTTCTCCAACGATGCCTTGCGCGCTAAAGAAGAATGAGGATACGATGCCAGCAACCTGTCATAATCACGCAATGCAGCCTCATTGTTCTCTTGCTGCAACTCCGAACGAGCCATCTCATAAAGGGCATCGTCTGCATAATCCGATTTAGGCCACTGTTTCACTAACTGCTCCAACAAACGGATCTTGTCGGTATATCGCTTCAACAAACCCAACGCATAGCCTCGCTGGAACATCGCGTAATCTGCACCGCTGCCACCTGTCGCAATCACCTTCGCATAATAACTCTCTGCCTTCACAAAGTCACGGGAGATAAAATAGCAATCCCCTAACCTGTTCATCGCATCCGAATAGGTAACCAACCCCTTGTCTGCCGTATTCGTATAGGATAAAAACGACTTCTGGGCCGATGCATAATTCTTCTGGGCAAAATAAGTATAACCTGTCGCATAGTCCAGCAACGGTTTGTTCTTACTGTCCGCCACATTGGGCTGCTTACTGAAGGTCTGATACTCCGACAAGGCTTTGTCATACTCCTTCAATCGGTAATAGCACTCACCCCGCCAATAATAACTCTCCGTCTTGTATATCGAACTTTTCTTGCTACTGTCTATCAACCTCGTGAAATACTGCAGCGATTCTTGCATCTTCCCCTGAATAAACAAGTCTGTACCTATCTGATACTGCAGATACTCTTTCGTTTCAGCCACTTTCTCGCTCGGATCTGCTATACTATCTAACACGCCCAACGCTGCCTTGTAGTTCTTCGATGCCATAAACGCATCACACATCAACTCATAGATTTGCGTCCTATGCCCCGACTGCGGGTACTCTTTCAGGAAGTTCGAGAATGCCGTAACGCTCTCACCCAAAGCACTCGACGAACGATAAGAGATCAGTGCGTAATTGTACATCGACTCCTCACGCAATGTATCGTTCAAACCCGAATGGACCACTGCGCTATAAGCCATCTTGGCTGCCTCTTCCTTGTTCAGTTGCAAGTAAGTATTTCCCAAATGATAATTCGTATTCTCTGTCAACCTGTCATTCTCCTTCTTCACTTTCTGCAGATACAACGCCGCATTCTTCCAGTCTCCCGTTTGATAATACGACATTCCCAAGATGTACAGATCTTCACGCAACAACGCTTTCTTCTGCGCACCATACAGTTTCTCGTATTGTTTCAACTTGCCAATAGCCTCCCCGTATTTCCCATCACGATAGTATATCTCACCCAATATCCTGTATATCTCACCGTTGTTCTCGTTATCCGGACTATTTGCCAACAAGTACTCGGCACGATTATACACCTCTTCATATTGCCCTTGAGCGTAATAAATCTGTATAATGTAGTACGGTACTATATCCTTATACTGAGCCGTGTGTTCTATTGCCAAAAACTCCGGCAACGCACGACCGTAATGCTGCATCGTATACTGACAAAAAGCATAATAATATCTCGACGCCAAAGTGTAAGTGCCCTCTTCCTTCCTCACCTTGTCGAAACACAAAGAGGCTTTCTGATACTCTGCCATCTGCAAGTGCGCATAACCCTTATGGAACAAATACGCCATTCGGTGAGGACGGAACAATCGTTTGTCCTCTACCTGTTCAAACGACTTCAATGCCTGTTTGTACTTGCGTTTCTCTACCTGCAACATACCTTGCATATAATAGGTTTCCGACGAGTAGGTCGTGTACGGCTGCATTGCAATGTAATGCTGAATCTGTTGCAAGGCGTCTGCACGACGCAACTCGAACAAATCCGCAACCATATAAAACGAAGCATCACTCGCAAACTTCAAGTCACCATCCTGCTGCAAATATGCCGACAACCGCTGATAAGATGCGGCATAACGACCTTGCTGATACAAACTCACACCCTCCGAATAAGGCGCATCCAAAGAACTGTATATCTCGGTATGCTGTGCATAAACGCTGCTAACCAATAGGATAGTAACTACCAAACTGAGAACTTTTTTCATAGAATACACTATATGCCAATTCGCTAATTGGTTGCAAATATACAACTATTTTCATTCTTTCACAAACCTGCACAATAACTATCTCAAAATAACCGCTATCCTGCACCCTCAAACCTGCCATACCCCTCCATCCCGTTTCCCTTTCTTTCCCCATCCCGTTTCTTATTCACGTCACCCTGTCTCCCTGATTATATGTTAATTATCATAAACATATTCCAATCATAATCAAATACCCCTCCTAACCCTATTCGAAAAAACTACCCTCTGCAAAGCCTACTATTTACTACCCATCCCAAAGGATTAATATAGGATGAATATAGGACGAATATAGGACGAATATAGGAAGAACCTACAACCCACCTACAATCCCCATTCCAAACACTCTTCTCTACTTATTAATGATTAACTGTTAATTGTTAATTATTAATTGTTAATTGTATGTTAATTGCTCGCTATAGAGCCTTAGCGTGCTATGGCACTCAACTCTCCTTCGCAGAACAAACTATATGTTCCCGTCTTACCCATTTAACCCTTTCAACCCATTAAACCACTCATAAACACATCAACTCCTAAACTCATCAACTAAATAACTGCCCTCAACCCTCAACTCCAAACTACTAAAAACACTCCACACTAAACTTTCTACTAAAATTTGCATACTTCTAAATCTTTCTCTACCTTTGCAGCGCAATTGGTCAAGGGAAATAGGTGTAATGCCTGTACAGACCCGCTGCTGTGATTCGCAATACGTACTCCTATTCAGTGTCACTGAGAGAATATAGCACTCTTGGGAAGGCAAGGAGATATGTGCGATAAGTCAGAATACCTGCCACTTGTACCGCTCTAACACGGAAGAACGGTTGTCAAACACTCCCGAGGACTGGAGTATATGACGATAAAAAGAATATCTATCATATTGTTGATGTGTGCAATCCTATGCACACCCGTTGTACCACAAAACACAACGGATTCTACTATCGTATCCTCAAACGAACAACACCGACAAGACTCTGTCTTGCAACAACTCAACTTGCAAGAAGTAACCATCACTGCACGCTACAAAGACAAAGACATCATCCAACCACAACGACTCGAGGGTAAAACTCTTGAGCAAATGAATACGCTCTCCATAGCAGACGCTATACGCTACTTTTCGGGCGTGCAAATCAAAGACTACGGAGGAGTAGGAGGCATCAAAACAGTCAACATACGCTCTATGGGGACAAACCATATTGGCGTCTATTACAATGGTATCCAACTCGGTAATGCACAAAACGGACAAGTTGACTTGGGCAAATTCTCTTTGGAAAATATAGATGAGATCATGCTTTATAATGGGCAGAAAAGCGATATCTTCCAAAGTGCAAGAGAGTTCGGATCGGCAGGGAGTATCTATCTTAATTCGCGCAAACCTAAATTCGAAGACAACAAACGGATACACCTACGGGCAGCACTGAAAGCAGGTTCTTTCGCACTTATCAATCCATCGGTGCTTTTTGAAGCGAAAATAACCGATAAAATGAGCCTTTCTATGAACGCAGAAGTAGTTCATTCCAACGGCAAATACAAGTTCCGTTATCGACGCGTAACCCCTGCAGGAGAGGTCGCTTATGATACCACCGCCATACGACAAAACGGAGATGTCAATGCCGCAAGAATAGAAACAGGACTCAACTACTATTACTCCAACACGGGATTTTGGAAAATACAAGGATACTACTACAATTCCGAACGCGGCATACCAGGTGCCATAGTTAATAATGTATGGCGCAGTGGAGAAAGGTTGTGGGACAGAGATATGTTCCTGCAATCTACATGGCAAGACGAATTCTTTAACCGTTGGGCTGTAAAAGTCAATGCTAAATACGCCTACGACCATACACGCTATGTCAATAACGACTCCAAACTACAACGGGTGGACAACACCTACAACCAACAGGAAGCATACCTGTCTTGGGCAAACAAAGTAGCCGTATTTAATTGGTGGGACATATCCCTATCCTACGACCTGCAGTGGAACGGGCTGTCCAACTACATCAACGCTTCCCGATTCTCTCATTGGCTATCCCTTGCAACTGCATTCAATGTCTATGACTACTTGCGAATACAAGCCTCTGTCTTGGGAACATTCATCAACGAAGAAAATCGGGAACGGGAACAAGCACCCGACAAATATAAGTTCACGCCGGGACTATTCTTGTCTTATAAACCCTTCAAGCGAATAGACCTGCGACTCAATGCTTTCTATAAGCAAGCCTATCGCTATCCCACATTCAACGACCTCTATTATACCGATATGGGAAATGCATACCTCAACCCTGAACTGTCCATACAACATAATGTCGGAATCAGTTACAACTACTTGCAACAAAAACAGATATTCCACCTTTTCAATATATCTGCCGATTTCTACTACAACAAAGTAAAGGATAAAATCATTGCCTACCCCAAAGGACAACAATTCCGATGGACAATGCTAAATCTCGGACTCGTAAAAATACATGGTATCGATGCCAATATGCAAATGACGCTCCAATTCCCCTACGACATCGCACTCACCACCAAACTGCAATACACCTACCAACAAGCCATCGATGTTACAGATCCGAACGACACCTATTACAAGAACCAAATACCCTATATACCTTGGCATAGTGGCTCGGCTATAGGTATCTTCTCTTGGCGTTCGTACGCACTCAACTATAGTTTCATCTATGTAGGAAAACGCTACAACCAACAGGAAAACACCATCTACAACTACACACAACCATGGTACACGCACGATTTATCGATCTCAGGTTCTTGGAAAATCAATAAAGTACTACTCAAAGCATCACTCGAAATCAATAATCTGTTCGACCAAGACTATGATGTCATCCTCAATTACCCGATGCCCAAACGGAATTACAGAGGAACAATTGCAATAGAATACTAAATGAAAAAAGAATTCTTATACATATTACTTCTATTCCCTATCTTTCTTTTATCCTGTCGGGGAGAAGAGATAGTCGTACCTGCCGAATACGAGACACTACCCGTCACCGCCCGTGCAATAGACGATTTTGCAGACAACGAACCTATTGGAATGTACCTGCTAAACGAGGGGAATATGGGTAGTAACAAAGCCACTATTGACTACATCGACTTTGTAAACGCCCGATATATTCGCAACATCTATGCAGAACGCAACCCCAATGTAGTCATGGAGTTGGGAGATGTAGGCAACGATATTCAGATTTACGGTTCAAAACTATACGCTGTCATTAACTGCTCCCATAAAGTAGAGGTAATGGATGCTAAAACCTGCAAACGCATAACACAGGTCGATATACCCAACTGCCGATATATTCGCTTCGCTGATAATAAGGCCTATGTAACATCCTATGTCGGAGCAGTAGGGATCAACCCTAATGCGCAATTAGGTGCTGTATTCGAGATAGATACTGCTACACTGCAAATAACACGACAAGTCAATGTAGGGTACCAACCCGATGGATTGGAAATTATGGGAGACTACATCTATGTGGCAAACTCAGGCGGATATCGAGCACCCGACTACGATAGTACCATATCTGTCGTAAATAGGACGACTCTCAAACAAGTCGGGAAAATACCTGTGGCACTCAATCTGCAACATATACGCAAAGACAACTACGGAAAACTATGGGTATCCTCTCGAGGAAACTACTCCGATATTCCATCGCAACTTTGTGTATTAGAGCATAACGGTACTTCCATATCCGATATGGTCGTAACCGATACAATCGACCAAGTACCATGTTCCGACATGGTTATAGTAGGCGACTCTCTTTATCACTACAGCGTTGCATGGAGCAATCGGACAGAAAGCAATATCGTAGGATACGGCATCATAAATGTACACACCAAGCAAGTTGTTTCCAACCAACTTATTACCGACGGTACAGATGCAAGCATCAAAGTACCTTACGGCATCGCAGTTAATCCCTACACACACGATATCTACATCACAGATGCCAAGAACTATGTAACAAGCGGAGTGCTGCATTGTTATAGCCCCGATGGAAAGAAGAAATGGAGTGTACGCACAGGAGATATACCTGCACACCTTACATTCTTATACAAATAGTATGAAACACTTCTATATCTATTTATTCATTCTACTGGCAGCCATCTCATGCCAACCTGAAATACCTATGGTAAGTTTAGGTATAGATGATACCTATGTCATATATCGCATGAAACCACTTATATTACATCCACAATACACGGGCGAAAGATACGAGTGGCGCGACATACCCACCGACTCTCTTTTATCAACCGGACAAGATTACATTTTCTGCAAAGCCGATATAGGTACATATCAGATCTCTCTGTCTATTATCGACTCGCATAATCCGATCTACCAAGACATTACAATCACAGTTAAAGAGGAAGAAATAGCCTATAGCCCCTATATCACTAAGGTCTATGAATATTGTCCCGCACCGGGACAATTCATCAACGAATTGCCGCAATACGAAGAAGGTAATACCGCCGAAGACATGGCAAAGAAAGCACAAGACTGCATCTCCGGTACCAACAATCAACTAATATCACTCGGCGGATTTGGAGGCTATGTCACATTTGGCTTCGACCATAGTGTAGTCAATGTCAAAGGACAGTACGACTTTAAGATATTCGGCAACGCAATATATGCCTCCGTTAATCCACGCCCGGACAAAGGAAAGGGCGGCAGTAGTGAACCTGGGATAGTACAAGTCTCCTTCGATCGCAATCAGAACGGACTACCTGACGATCAGTGGTATGAATTAGCGAGTAGTGCCTACAACCATGAAGACACCAAACACCACTATCAAATCACCTATTACCATACCGACACGGTTACATGGCAAGACAACTACGGAGAATCGGGTTCAATACCAAAGAATTCCTTTCATCGCCAAGACTACTACCCTAAGTGGATTGAAAGCAATACACTCTCATTCACAGGGACGCGCCTACCCGACAACTGCCTCGATGTAAATGAAAACGGAACATATTACTTACTCTATGCATTCGATTGGGGATATGCCGACAACCATCCTAATGACTCCACCGACCTTGTATCGTTTGATATAGATTGGGCGATCGACGACAATGGTAATCCTGTATATCTGCCGTGCGTCGATTTCATACGCGTCTATACTGCCGAGAACCAAGTATGCGGATGGCTCGGAGAAACCAGCACCGAAATAACCCATGCAGAAGATCTGCACATCGATTTATAAAAAAGAAAACAATATATTATTAACCCTAATAAATTACAAAACAATGAAAAAGAAATTACTTTTAGTCAGTCTATGCGTCTGTGCTTTAATGGCAAACGCTGAATCATTCACACTCGATCTCGCTACGGCTACCGATATAAATTCGCAGCCTATACAATTCGAGACGAAAGATATCCTTGTTTATAGTGGTAACCTCAAAGATGCATGGGATAGCACTTATAGTGCGAATGGAATATACCAATTCATCTATGCTAATGAGGCGAAATTTATGTTCTCACACCTATCAGGTGGTAATGGAGGATATAGCAACTATTATGATGGATTTACTGTCTCAAAAAACGCCGCCGATACACTTAATCAATTTGCTTGTATGGCAAAAGGAGGTCGTAAGGGAGTGGGAACACCCTTCGCCGTAGGATACTATTCCAATTATTATACATCAACCCCGAATCTAATCTATTTCGACGATGAATACTACCCTGCTGAAATATACATCTGCCAAAGCGCATACACCTATAGTTCTATCATGAATGGAGATGGCTTCGCAAAAAAATTCACCGAAAAAGATACACTCGCTCTCATTATCTCTGCATACGATGGTGTTTCGACTACTGAAAAATCCATCACCTACTATCTTGCTGTCGATGGTCAATTCAACAAGTCTTGGACTAAAGTAGATTTATCTGCATTGGGCAAATGTTACGGATTGGACTTTTCTATGACCAGCACAGATAGTGGAACTTATGGAATAAACACGCCCACATACTTCTGCTTGGACGAACTGACTATTTCTACAAGTCCTACAACCGCACTATCTAACCAAGTCGTAGAACAGAATGTTACCAAACGCCTAATAAACGGACAACTCTTCATCGAACGAGATGGACATCTATTCGATGTTACAGGTCGTTGTGTAAAGTAAAAAGAATATAACTTATCCTATCTGCAAGAGGCTGTCTAAAGTTGTTAGACAGCCTCTTCTTATTAAATTGCCCAATCTACAATGAGTCGTTGTGTGATAATTCTTCAATCTGTAACGAATGTTCTATTCAGTTTTTGCCTGTTTATATAGGACTGATATAAGGACGATCGCCCTACTGCTACCCTACCACTATCCTACCACTACC
>CAVEFV010000019.1:0-34187 GCA_963615025.1 Firmicutes bacterium CAG:95
TGGATGAAACATTGAAGAGAGATTGAGAGCCATAGCACGCTATGGCTCTACAGCGAGCATAAGCGTTAGATGAAACATCGATGAGGGATTGAGAGCCATAGCACGCTATGGCTCTACAGTTATCATAAATTAATAATTAACAATTAACAGTTAATATACCGAGAGGGCAATTTTGTAGGGGATTGGGAGGTAGTTGGTAGATTCTTCCTATATTCTTCCTATATTCTTCCTATATTCGTCCTATATTCATCCTATATAAAACCTTCGAAACAGGTAGGAATGATGGGGCTTGGCGGAGGGGAGATGGGAAGGAGAAAGGATGTAAAAGGTAGGTGGCGGGATTGTTACAAAAAGAGAGGGTGTATCCAATCTGTCAGATACACCCTCTCTGTTGGAGGTTAGCGGTATGCGTACATCACCACAATATGCGTAGCGTTGTGGTGGAAGTCTGCAACAAGTAGATGCCCGTAGGCAGCGCAGTGAACGAATAGGAGGAGTTGGTAGTCGTCAGTTTGCGACCTGCTGCATCGTAGATATTTACCCAAATGTTATTGTCGTTGTGCAGAGTTGTGCCATCGTACCACAGTCCTTCGTCAATGATATTATCGACAGCAGTAGCCGTACGGACAATGACATTATAGACTTTCTGATTGATACCATCGGTAACAGTGTAGTTGACGCCATAGTGGGTGTCGGAAAAATCAACCACTTCGCCATCGGAAGGTGTAACCCAAGTACCGGTGGAGAGTACTGCCACTTGTGGTTGGAGTGCCTTCAGGTCGGTTTCGTCCGGCACAATGAGTGTGATAGTCTGTGCAGCCTCGTTGATTGTGGCATCCTGACCGTTGATACGGAAAGAGGTGATACGCAGTTCGGGGGCAGCAAACGAGGAGGTAGCATCAAGCAGATAGGTTACGATATTGTCAAGCAGTGTCTTACCTTGTGCCGACAGCGAATCGGTAGTGGCTTGTCCGATAGGTAACAATATATACTTCGCCTTTCGTAGCGAAGCGGGTATCTCGTGCAAGAAAGTAGCCTCTTCGCCATTGGAATAGTAGTCATCACCTCGACAGGGTACCGTAGCAAGCGCGACAGAGTTATTGAGATTCGTATTGACGGGCATCAGTCCCCGTTTGTTGGCTATGCCTGAGAGAATACTGATGGTTCCCCATTCTTTGGCTTGGAGACCTCTGAAGACAGGGTGCGAGGGTTGCAGAACAGTGATGTCTTTATTCACGAGGCTGCCATTATCGGGGAATCCCCACCCTATTCGGGAGGTGGTATAGAGGAAGACCTTCATATTCAACACGGGTACATTGAAGTCGCCTCGTGCAATGCTGATGGCTTCCTGATTGTTGGCATCTACATTCTCGGAGATGATGACCATGTTATAGGCTGAATAGGAGTCTGCCGTACGAGCGGTTTCATCAGCAGGACGAGCCGTGATGTCATAGTTTTTGGTATTGAGGTAGTTGTAGATACCATCCTTGTAGGTATCGGAATAGAGATAAAGGAAAGATTTGGCTTTAGGGTCGATGACAATGATTTGTCCCTTTGCAGTGGCTTTCGGTTTGCCTGTGTAGAGGGGTTCGGCCGTGATGGTGTAGGTATAGGTCTTGGGATAGGAAGTTTCTGTTGCAGGTGTTCCACTGATGGTGAACTGTCCGTTGGCGTAGGTTCCGTTGAGTCCCGTAGGCAGTCCCGTTACCGAAACCGACTTGGCGAACTTGACTTCCCAGACGACAGGTACGAGCGCCTGTGTTGCTTTCACTTTCGCTATAGAGTCGGCGGGAACGATAATCATGGGAGCGGGTACATCGACTATAAGTTTGCCGTTGACAGTATTACCTCCTGCAGCAGCAATGGTGTAGGCATATTCTCCTGCAACGGTAGGTGTGCCGCTGATAGTGTATGTGTTGTCGGTATTGTCTTGCGAGGTTGTTACTCCGGCAGGTTGAGTTGTCCACGAGAAAGAGATATCGGCATCGTTGATAGCGTTATAGGTATAGACAACGGGGCTCATAGGGTCGTTAATCCAGACGGTATGTTCGGTGCCATCGGCAGGCGGATACACTTTTGTCGCCACCTTAAATGAGCCGGTAACTGACGATACGACGGTGTTGGCGGCGTCTAAAGCCACCACCTTGTAGGTATAAGTACCCACAGGGCATTGGGCAGTGCCGGTCAGTTGGAGCGTGTCGCCTGCCGCATTAAGAGGTGAGAGCGTAATGCCAGTTGCGGGTGAGCCTACCCAATCGAGGCGGTTGGATATGTTGTTGCGAACAACATAGCGTACAGGAGCAATAGCAGTTTCTTGTATTACGACTTGGTCAGAGTCGTTGCCCGAGAGATACTTGACACGGGGTTGATTGCTCAAGCGCAACGAGAAGCCATAGAAATAGTTGTTGCTGCTACCTAAACCGACAATGCGGATAAGGTGGGCAGATTGTGTCATAGAGAACGTGCGTATTGTCGCTGATTTGGCAAGTGTCATGGTTTGTTTTACGCCATCAATATATACCTCGAAATGACGACCTTTCGACTCAGTGGCATCGTTGTCGCGAGCATAGAGTCGGAACTGGTCATAGCCTTTGACATAGAGTTCAAAAGCGTCATTATTGTACATTTTTGCATCTGCCGGCATTGCTGCGAACTCTTCTGCAGCTGATGCTTTCGATCCTCCTGAAATATCCGCATCTCCCTCCATAGACTGTGCAGTACCCTTGAACCAACCATCGCGTGCTTTGGTTGCTTTCTCGGTATTCTGTGAATCCGAGCCATCGACTACACTATAAGAGCCACTGTTGCGGGTTGCTACGCCAAAGAATTTACTGCCTGACGGGTTCTTTGGGCGCAGCACATAGTAAACCTCGTATTCTCGTCCGTTGTACTTCACAAGAGGGGTGCCATATCCTCCTGCGTACTCACTACCTTCGTAGATTTCTTGTTCGTGCAAAATAAGAGAAGTTGCTGGAACATCAGGCTCATCGGGTGTTACGGGAGCGGAAGCCACAGTGAGGGTGGCAGTATAAGAAACAGAAACAGTGTTTTTGGTTACAGTGTACTGCACAGGATTGGTAAAGTTCTGCGCACCTGTGGGAGAGTAACTGTCGGCATCGGCGATAGTAACTGTGGGTGTTAGCGAAGTGAGATCGGTTCCTACGGGCAAGGTAGCGGTAATGGTATGGTTGGTTTGATCAATGGTGGCACTGACGCCTGCCACAGCGAAGGAGGTGATAGAGGGTTCGGATGTCGAAGGTACGGGGGTGGAAGCCACCGTGAGAGTGACAGTATAAGCAACCGAAACAGTGCCTTTGGTTACAGTGTACTGCACAGGATTGGTAAAGTTCTGCGCACCTGTGGGAGAGTAACTGTCGGCATCGGCGATAGTAACTGTGGGTGTTAGCGAAGTGAGATCGGTTCCTACGGGCAAGGTAGCGTTGATGGTATGGTTGGTTTGATCAATGGTGGCACTGACGCCTGCCACAGTGAAGGAGGTGATAGAGGGTGCGGAAGGCGTTGTTCCTCCGGAGGTTTCGATAGAGATACTGCAAATGTAAGTAGAGGTACCTGCCGTGCGAATCACTTTTATGGCATTTGCTCCTGATGGGATATCGCTTACAGGGATGGTGTAAACAGATTCCGTTTTCTTACCATCGCTATTGCATTTTTTTGTAGCCCCCCAACTCTGTCCTCCATCAGTAGAAAAGGCATAACCAAAAGTGTCGCTGGTTCTATTACTATCGATATAACCCGAAAAAGAGGCAGCAGTAATTGTTTCTGATGTGGGCAACAACCATCCTACATAATTGTTTGTACTACCTAACTTTAAGCCCTTGTCAGAAGCATTTTTTGTACTGAATGCCGGATTAAAGGAAAGACTCCCGATCGGGGGAGTTGGTTGTGTTGTTGATTTAAGACTGACCGTATAGGAAGCCGCAATTGTTGTTCCTGTAAGGATTAGAAGGAATAGTATCGCTAAAATTCTGTTATTTTTCATGCGTATATAGTTTTAATCAATTTATACAGATTTTCAGGATACAAAGGTACGCTTTAGGTAAGAGTGGTATGTAGAAGGATTGGCAGTAAAAGTAGAAATATTGGCGCAGATTGATAGTCTATGCAACAAAGAGTATAGGAAATAAAAATAACCGAAACAATATCATACATACAAAGAACGATGTCGGTATTCTTTGGAACATTCTATAACCATTCGTAGTAATAGTGTATGTTGCTATTGAAACGATGCAAATACAAAAAATAAAACATGCTCTCTTGTTCTATTGGAAATTTATGCGTATATTTGCACAAATTTCCAATAGAACCATGATACAAATACGACGAGACATCTATCTCAACCAACTCATCAGCAAGAAAAACAACGGGTTGATCAAAGTCATAACGGGTATTCGCCGTTGTGGGAAATCATACTTGCTTTTCACCCTTTTTCGCCAACACTTACTCGAAAGTGGTATTTCGGACGACCATATCGTTATGTTGGCATTGGATGATTTTGCCAATCAGCAATACACCGCTCCTGAAACATTGTATGCATACATACAGAATGCTATCCACGACAGCAATCAATACTATGTTCTCTTGGACGAAATACAATTAGTGCCGCAATTCGAGAGCGTACTGAATGGTTTTCTGCGTATTCCGAATGCCGATATATATGTTACGGGGAGTAATTCCAAATTCCTCTCCTCGGACATCATCACCGAGTTTAGAGGACGCGGCGATGAAGTACGAGTTTATCCACTTTCTTTCGCAGAATACCGCTCTGCCGTAGAGGGAGATTTTGAGCATATATGGCAAGACTACATTCTTTATGGCGGTATGCCGTTAGTGCTGTCTCAGACAACAGACGCTGCTAAAGCCCGTTATCTCCAGAACCTCATCGACCAAGTGTATATAACCGACATTATCAATCGATACAATCTCAGAGGGTGTGAAGAGATAGGAGAACTGCTTAATATCATGGCGTCGAATATTGGTTCACTAACCAACCCGCTACGATTGAGCAACACTTTTGCATCAGTCAGCCAACTGCAATTATCCAAAGGTACAATTGCGACCTATTTGGACTACTTTGTCGATGCATTTATTCTGCAAAAATCCTACCGCTACGACATTAAGGGGAATAAATATATCAATACCCCACTGAAATACTACTTTGTAGATACGGGTATTCGTAATGCACGCCTTAATTTCCGACAACACGAGGAGACTCACCTTATGGAAAATGTTATCTACAATGAATTGCGTATTCGTGGGTTTTCTGTAGATGTAGGTATAGTAGAAACTACGGCTAAAACAACAAACGGAAAACATACGAGGACACAATTAGAAGTGGACTTTGTTGCCAACAAGGGGAATCTACGCATCTATATTCAGTCTGCATTCTCGTTAGCAGATCCAGAGAAGATGCGACAAGAACAACAATCTGTTTTACACATTAACGATTCGTTTACCAAAGTACTGATTCAGCGTTCTTACTGCAAACCGTGGCGAACAGAGAACGGACTACTCATAATTTGCTTGGAAGACTTTCTGCTAAAACCTGAGTTATTAGGATGGACTATGTAAGAGGTGGAATAGAAGACCACTGCATCATTATAGGTAAAAAGGGGCTAATTGGAACGAAATGGGTATAGTAATGGTCGGCTTCATCTGCTCTATCTCATAATGTTTGCCACATAGTGGGCAGATACCTCCTTGCCGCTCATATACTTCGCGTTGTGCGGTGCGTGGTTTAATTGGTTGAAGGGGTTAGTTGGGTTGAACGGGAACATATTGTTTATCTTGTGAAGAGGAATAGAGAGCCATAGCACGCTATGGCTCTACAGCGGGCAATTAATAATTAATAATTAACAATTAACATGCGGTTGTGTGATAAAGAATTGATAATTAACAGTGAATGATTAATGCGGGGAGGTAGGTGTTTGGGTGGTAGTTGGTAGGTGTTTTCTATACTCTTCCTATATTCGTCTTATATTCGTCTTATATTCATCCTATATTCATCCTATATAGATCCTTTGGAACGGGTAGCAAACAGTGGGTAAGACAGAGGCTGCCTATAGTGGTCAGGCAGCCTCTGTGGCAGAAAGGTGTTTTTAACAAATTGGCTATTTGTTAACAAACCCTTGTGTATTGGATTGGGGATTATTCGGTTTGGGGTTCGTAAACGAGTACATTCTTGATTTCCCAAGTACCGGACTTGCCTGTGGCAGTGGTGTACCGGAATGCGATATAGACAGATTGCCCTGCAAAAGCAGTAAGGTCCAAGTCTCCTGTTGACTGGAATGTCCATGCGGTACCGGCAGGCACATTGAGTGTACCATCTTCGTTTTTGTTCCATTCGAGTGCCGTCCAAGTACAGGTGGTTACATCGCCTTTGTAGTTGGTTGATACCAAGACCGTTGCTTCTTCGGTGAAGTTATCTGCCTTGTTGAATGCCTGATCGAAGACAAGTTGCGGGTTCTTTGCCTTTTTGAGTTTGACAACCGGTGAGACGAGCCATGCTTCACTGGCGTGACTTGCACCGTCTTTATAAGCCGACGCGCACATACCATAGGTGGCAGAATAGTACCACACATAGGTAAGAGGCGACTCGAGCAACACATTCTGTATAACGAAATTACCCTGTCCGTGACCTAAGAAGGGTTCAGAGAGATAGGTGGAGATGTTTGCTTTCCATGCCTCTTTCATCTCGAAAGACATACTCTCCTCGCCAACTTTGTTGAGGATGTCCCAATGTTGGGTGGACAGATTGAAGGTGAACTGATCGACTGCCGATGTTCTGTTTTCGTTTTTGTAGATGACCAAGTAGGTGGTTTCGTCGGCAGCATAAGGGAAGTGTTGGCTAAGGTAGATATTCAGTATCCGTTCGGGGTCGGAGATAGTGTTGGATCCTATCTCTTGGTATGCCGCAGCAGGCAGTGCCAAGATTTCCACTCCGGTTACAGAGAACGGGGAGAAGGCTCCGTTCTTGTATTGATAGAGATAGGTTTTGTCTTCGGAGAAGTTGACCACGAATTTGAATCCTTCGCGTTTCATCAAGGGATTGACTTGCGCATCGAGAGCGGGTATGATTTCGTCTTCAGTGGAGAGAGGAGACGAAGGAGTGAAATCGCGAATGACAGTGAACTCGCTGAAGTAGATAGGCAGGTCGATTTGCGTACGATAGGTTACCTCACAAAGTGTTCCTTCGGATAGTTGAGGGTATTGTTTTGCCATGAAAGCGGGGAGGAACAGTTCGGGAGTAACCAGCGTATCAGAAAAGTACTTGTCGGTGCCGAGTTTCTTGAGTATATTATACACCGAGGAATCGCCATCGTATTTCCCCATAGAGAGGGCTGTAGCGATATTGGTGGCGTTAGATGCAACGGTCGAATAGTCGGCGTCGGAGAGAGTATAGGAGAAGTTACGCACCGTGGTGATAGGCTGGTAACCTCCTAAATAGTGATTGAGATACCAATCTTCGCAAGAGGCGAAGCATAAAACAATCAGCAGTAGGCCTAATATCTTTTTCATAGGATAAAATGTTAAGAAGTTTAGAAATTGAATTTAAGACGAACATTCCACGTTCTTCCTTGCGCAAAATAGAAATAGACATTGTCTTTGTTTACTTCGGTAATGTTTTGCGTCAGGACAGTCGGGTTCCATGCTTTTTCAATGTAGAGTTGATTGAGTACATTGTTAATGCTACCAGAGAGGACAGCGTCTAATTTGCCCACCTTGAAGTGGTAGGAGGCACGGACATCCATTGAGCCCCCTGTGGGTATCTTCCATGGTCGCTGCAAGTTCATTGTCTTGCCTACCTGCAGATCGCTTCCGGAAAATGAGTAGTAGGCATAGTTACGGTCGTAGAGAGTATATTCTGCGCCGATTCGAAGCCCTTTGAAAGGCTTGAAGGTTATACCCAAGTTGGCGGTTGTTTGAGCAGAGCCTCCGACTTGTATGCCCTTCATATTAACCATTGCCCACGCATGGTCGGGTGCGCCAGGTGTAGTCAAGGCTCCATCGACGGTTAGGGCTTGTCCTTGTTCGCTATAGATATAGCCTTTGACAGAGTCGCTGTCCCATTTCCAATCGCCGATAGAAAACATTGCCGATAGTTCCAACCAGCGTGTGGGTCGTGCTTTCAATTCGAGTTCAAGACCCATGTGACGAGCGTTCACGCCGGTCATATTGAGGGTATAACGCGTTTGTGCCGGATCGGAGAGGGTGTTGTATTTCGCCATGGTCTTGTCCATCCACTCTGTGAAATAACCGTTTACTGCGATGTTGACATATTCGTTATGAAAGCCATAGCCTATTTCGACGCTAGCCACTTGTTCGTTCTTCGCTTCGATATTGATGGCGTTGCTTGTGCTTGCGGACATGAATGCTCCTTTGTCGAACTTCGGTGCGCGGCTGGTATATCCGGCATTGACGAAGATATTGTTGTGGGGATTGATGGCATAGTTGGCACCTGCCTTGACCGTTCCTCCCAAAAAGAAGAGCGTTTCGGAGCGGCCATGTTCTTTGTCATAGTAATAATGGTCGATCTTCCAATAGTGGTTCATATTAACAGAGGCATTGAGAAATGCAGACCAACTTCCTTTGTTGTATTCCCCTTGCAGGAATGCGCCTTCTTGTACGACATAGCCATCGTAGTTGCGGTAACATACATCGCCTATGCCAAGTTTCTCTGTCGCCCAATCAGGGTCGAGGGCAGCACTGTTGTTAGAAGCACTTACTGATGAGCGCGTAGCATCAATGTAGTAGGTACCTCCCAACATATCGGAAATAATGGCGGTGTGCATACCCTTGTAGTAGCGCAGGTCGATACCGGCAGTAAAGTCGATCATATCAGCAAACTTGTTCTGATAGGTAGAGACTAATCCATACCAGTTATGCGAATTAGTGTTCTGGCAGATTACTAACTGCGAGCCATAGTAGGGTGATACAAATTCTTCGGAGGTCTCATCATATATCTTGTTGGTTGGATCGTTCAAGGTATATACGGCTCCGTAGTCGAAAGAACCGTCTTGGCGTCGGAATGTAGTGGCGAGTGTACCGTAGTTTGCTCCATAAGTGAGCGAACTATATGAGTACTGCGAGTTATATCCGTTTTCGGCAGTATGTCCGTAGCCTCGTCCTAAAGAGGTGTAGAGTGTAGTGGATAAGGACGATTTGTAGTCGATTTGCCAAACATGGTTTAATGATATCTGCGGTTTATGATAGACATTGTAGTTAGCAGACTTGCGGTTACCATAGTCGTCGTATCCATAAGTGGGATTGTATCGTGAGAAGTGTTTGCCTCCTGTCATATACTGGCGTACTTTCATCCATTCGGATAGGGTTAAGGCACCTCCGGAGCCAGAGCGTTGGTAGTGCCATTGAGGTGCGCCGAAGCCTGTTAATGACAACTGGTGATTATCGTTGATGCGTTTTGATATGTTGGCGAAATAGGTGTATCCGCTAAAATCTGTACCTTGCACATATCCATTGCCCCAAGTTTTGGTACCTAAGACAGTTATTGCCCAGCCATTTTTCATAAGTCCGGTTGATACAGAGAACGATACTTTGTTGTAGCCGTCATTACCCATGCTGTAAGAAGCAGAGCCTCCCTGTTTTGCGTCGATGTTTTTGGTAACGATGTTGATTGTACCGCCGACCGAAGGTGATGAGAGTTTGCTTGCTCCCAGTCCTCGTTGTGTTTGCACCACCGATGCCACATCCGCCAATCCTTGCCAGTTTGACCAATATACCCGTCCATCTTCCATACCGTTCATGGGTACTCCATTGATAAGCATTGCGATGTTGGTGTTATCGAATCCCCGCATATATATTTCGCTGTCGCCCCATGATCCTCCGTTATTATTAGCGTGTACGCCAGGTGTGTTCTTAAATATTTCAACGAACTCGGTATTACTTATGCGTTCTTCTATTTCCAATGCGGTTACTGAACTTACTGCAATAGGTGTTTTTCGCTGTACTGCAATCTGCCCGGTTACAGTAACATCCTGTAGTGAGACCGTTACGGGTTGCATTTCCAAGGTACCTAACGAATTTCTTTTGGCAACGATTTCCATCTCTTGGTATCCTACATAGGTAAGAGTGAGAGTAACATTGGCACTCTTTGTAGGCAGTGCGAAGTTACCATCGAGATCGGTTACTGTACCATTGGTGGTACCTTTTTCCAAGACGCTCACACCGATTAGTGGTTCTCGTGTCTCTGCATCGAGAACTGTACCAACTAAGCGTCGCTCTTGCGCATACACGCTCATTGTGAGGGTAGCCAAGAGTAACAAGATAGTTTTTTTCATAATTTATTTATTTTTTTGGATTGAGTAACGCTCGTAGAAGTTCCTCCAATTTATCGGCGTAGGCTTGGAAGCCCAAGTCGGTAAGATGGATGCCGTCGACTGTACCCTCCTCGTTTCTACCGGTTATCCCATCGGATTGGATGTAGTAGAGATTATCGGGGTTTTCTTGTTTCAATAGCAGATAGTTCTTGTGGAAAGCCTCGTTTTTCTGCGGCAGATAGTTGCCGAAAAATGAATCGAAGCGTGCATAGGGGTATATCAGTCCTTCGACCATGATTATCGGTATATCGGGATGTGCATCGCGCAATATGCGTATAAAGGAGTAAGTGAGTGTGTCGCACATATCTTTTGTGCAGTTGGGTACAGGGTCGATGACATAGGCTACGACATCGGGTATATCAGCCATAGCCCGAGCCATACACTTGTCTAATTTACCTTCGCCTGAAAAACCGAGATTGACACATTCCACCGACAGATTTCGTTGCAAGATGGAAGTAGCAACCATGCCTGTACGAGAGGCACACCCCCCTTGCATAATGCTTGTTCCGTAGAAGACGATTTTATGTGAGGTAGCAGGATTATCGATATTGGGTTTAGAGATGGATGCAGTGCTATCAATTCCCACTTCGATCCACTCTATGCCATCGTAGAGCGGGAGATATATCATCCACTCATGTGTTTGCCCGTCGAGATTACTCACATAGATTTTGTGTTGTATGCTGTCTTTAGTTGGGCGTGCAGTATTGACATAGTGCCAACGATTATCGTTCGCAAGACAATATAGGTCGGTCCCTTTTGTTCCTGTATCCGCCATGTGTGCCATGTGGAAGTTCTGACGCAGACGGTAGCGTGCAGCGATACGGGTGGAATTAGATGCAAAGCGTATTGCAATACCTGAGGAACATAGTGAGCGAGACCATAGATCGGGGCGGACAGAATCGTGCAAGCATTTAGGAATACGGGTGTAAGGTGTGAGTGTGTTGGAAAAACCTTTGTTGATGATTTGCAACTGCTCTGCGTCTATATATCGCAAGTTGGTTTCTTCCGCCCACAATGGCAGTACAGCAAAAAAGAGAAGGAATAAGAATAGATTACGCTTCATCGGATTTTGTTCTACGGCGCAAAGATAATACTTTTATTTAATTCACACAATTAATAATAATTTTTTCGGTGGTTGGTGCAAAAAAATTCGGACATTTATACGAGGATGAAGACAGGTTGGGAAAGGGGTGTTCCGAGGAATGGAAAAAGGACGATTTTTGTATGTTCTTCCTATATTCATCCTATATTCGTCTTATATTCATCCTATATTCATCCTTTGGAATATATAGTATTGACGGGGCTTTGCGGTAGGTAGTTTTTTCGTTTAAGGAAAAGAAGAATATGGTGATTTCAAGGTAAAAACAAGGTCGTTTTCTGCCTTTTTTGAGGACAACTATATAATAAGGTTTGTTATGCCACAGGAAAGGTTAAGGACAGAAGGCTGAAAAAGAGAGGGGAAAGAGAGGGGAAAAGGTGCATGGAGTCAGGAAAAAGTAGAAAATTAGATAGAAAAGCGATAAAAACAACTTTTTTGCCCGTATTTGCGGGGATAGTCTTGCACAATCAAAATCTTTCCTATACCTTTGCAGCGAAAATACAGGAAGGTATCTCCTTCGTGGGCAATTCCAAAGATTATAGAAAAAACATTTATGCTTTATGATGTAACCAAACTCGGACGCTTATCGTTCGACGAGTTGACCGAACTTGCAAAATCTTTCGGTCTTAAAGTGGGCCGAAGTGCTACACAACAAT
Source organism: Firmicutes bacterium CAG:95 (assembly GCA_963615025.1). GTDB lineage: Bacteria > Bacteroidota > Bacteroidia > Bacteroidales > Paludibacteraceae > Colicola. Next base: position 12,111 of record CAVEFV010000019.1, read on the forward strand.
CATTAATATACGACATTCTTGATGCACAGGCCGACCAGAAAGCCTTACAGGTACAGGCGAAAGTCGATGCCAGACAGGAACAACCAGAACGCAGGAAGAAACAGCGTATTCATATACAAAAGAAAGTAGAGCGGGTTAATTTGGACTTTTTCAAGCAAGAGAACGGCGAACGAAGTCTGGAGGTACTTACCTCCACTGCTCCGAGAGTGGAGAAAGCGGTACAGAAGCCATTGTTTGCAGAGAAGCCGATGCCTGCGCCGAAGCCTATAGAGCAGGAAAAGGCAGAGAAAAAGAGTGAAGCGGAAGAGAAGGCGGCTCCTGCACCCAAGAAACGAGGCAGGAAGAGCAAAGAGGAGCCTATTGCCCCTGCCCCTGCGGTTGCTGCTGAACCGAAGGCAGAAGTGGCGGCAGAACCTGCCAAGCCCAAGAAAAAGCGTAGCAAGAAAGACAGTGCTGCAGAGAAAACCGAAGAGAAGGCTCAAACCCCTGCTCCTGCAACCCAAGAGAAACCTCAAGCCGCTGCTCCTAAAACCGAAGAGAAACCTATTGAGAACAAAGAGGAAAAACCTGTTGCTACTGCTCCTGCAGAGAAACAAGCCAAAGAGGCAGCGGCAGCCAGTCCGCAGGAGAGCAATGATGCGAAGGAGGCTCAAAACGAGCAGAAGCGTGCCATTCTCTATGATTTCACAGACCAAATAAAAGGCAGCGGCACATTAGAGATATTGCCTGACGGATATGGTTTTCTTCGTTCGTCGGATTACAATTATATCTCTTCGCCTGACGATATATATGTATCGCAACAGCAAATCAAGACTTACGGCCTGAAACCCGGCGACACGGTGGAATGTACGATTCGTCCACCTCGTGAGGGCGAGCGATACTTCCCTATCAACAAAGTACTGAAAATCAACGGTTGTTTACCCGAACAGATACGGGACAGGGTTGCTTTTGAGCATCTTACACCATTGTTTCCTGATAAGAAATTCAGGCTTTGCAGCGGGATGAACGACCCATTGTCGTGCCGAGTGATAGACTTGTTTGCTCCTATTGGCAAGGGACAGCGCGGGTTGATTGTGGCACAGCCGAAGACCGGTAAAACAGTACTCCTAAAGGAGATTGCCAATGCCATAGCCAAGAACCACCCTGAAGTGTATATGATTGTACTGTTGATTGATGAGCGTCCGGAGGAAGTTACAGACATGGCGCGCAGCGTTCCCGCCGAAGTGATTGCCTCAACCTTTGACGAGCCTGCCGAGAACCATGTGAAGGTTGCCAATATCGTACACGAAAAGGCAAAGCGTTTGGTTGAGTGCGGTCATGATGTTGTTATCCTGCTTGACTCCATCACCCGACTTGCCCGTGCGTACAACACAGTTACTCCTGCCAGCGGCAAAGTGTTGTCGGGAGGTGTGGAGGCTCAAGCCCTGCACAAGCCGAAGCGTTTCTTCGGTGCTGCCCGTAACATTGAGAATGGGGGGTCGTTGACGATTATAGCGACAGCCCTAACCGAGACCGGTAGCAAGATGGACGATGTGATATTTGAGGAATTTAAGGGTACAGGCAATATGGAACTGCAACTTGACCGCAAACTGAGCAACAAGCGTGTATTCCCTGCCGTAGATATTATGGCCTCGTCGACTCGCCGAGACGATCTTCTGTTGCCGCAGGAAATACTCCAGAGAATGTGGATACTGCGACGCCATCTTGCGGATATGAACTCTGTAGAGGCGATGGAGTTTCTGAAGGACAGAATGGAACGCACATTAGACAATGAGGAGTTTCTTGCCTCGATGAACTCATAGACGAATGCAGAGCCGACGGATTCATATAGCCATTGTGAACGGTCCGAACCTGAACCTGATTGGTAAGCGAGAGCCTGCCATTTACGGTTGTGTGTCGTTTGATGACTATATGAACGGGCTACGGGAAAAATATAAGACGATAAGCCTTGACTACTTTCAGAGCAACCACGAAGGAGACTTGATAGACTATCTGCAGCAGGCAGACAGCAAGGAAGACCTTGCAGGGATTGTGCTAAATGCAGGGGGGTACACCCATACGAGCATTGCACTTCGTGACACAGTGGCGGCGATTGGCAAGAAAGTTGTAGAGGTACATATCAGTGACCTAACCAAACGAGAAGCCTTTCGACAAACATCGTACTTGCGGGATGTGGTCTGCGCTACTTTTACGGGCTACGGACTGCATAGTTACGACAAGGGTATTGACTTCCTGCTTCAAACAACGACGGAATGAAAAGGAAATGTGTCATTATATTACTCATAGGCATCTTTGCTCCTATCTCCTTTGCACAAAACAGACCCTACATAGATGACAAGACCGTACATTTCGGGTTTTCTTTAGGTCTGAACTTTATGCATTTTACGGTTGACGAATCGTTGTTGTCGCTGGATGATGAGATTTACCATGCGCGTGTGAAAGACATGATGCCAGGCTTCTCTGTGGGTTTTATTACAGATGTAAGGTTGAGCCGACATTTGAACTTCCGATGCACCCCCACTCTACACTTTGGTATGAGGACACTGACATACAAGACGGAATCGGGAAGCGTCGGCAATCTGAAGACGGATGTATTGTCGTTGCCTATCACTGTTCCGATTTACCTCAAATGGTCGGCTGAACGGGAAGTGAATTACAGACCTTATCTGATAGCCGGTGGCGGCGTTTCGTTTGATTTTGGTACTGACAAGAAAAGGCCTATACTACAGAAAGGGTTCGACTACTTTGTGGAGGTGGGATTCGGGTGCGACTTTTATTTTCCGTGGTTCAAACTATGTCCCCAACTGACCTATTCGATCGGCTTTAACAATGTGTTGACGCCCGTAAGCCAACGACCTGAATTGCCTATACAGGATGCGTTCTACACGAATGCCTTGAACAAACTGCTCAACAGGCAACTGACATTAACTTTCAATTTTGAATGATGCACAGCGCAAGGAACCGGATAGTATGGTGTTTGGGCATTGTGATGTCTGTCTTGATGAGTTGCGACCCGCAAATCACGACAGACCCAAGTGCTTGTTTGCGATTCTCGTGCGACACGCTACGGTTTGATACCGTATTCACAGAGATGAACAGCCCTACCTTGCAGTTCAGTGTTTACAACCCGAACAAACAAGCCGTAGTGATTGAGAAGATAAGCCTCAGGAGCGGGCAGTACTTTCGTTTGAATGTGGACGGGGAGACTTCGCTTGACCTTCTCAAAGAGATTACACTTCGGGGTAAAGACAGTCTTTATGTCTTTGTTAAAGCACGAGTAGAGGAACAGGACTCGCATACTCCGGTGTTTATTGAAGATGCGATAGACTTTCGTACGAATGGTAACCTGCAAAGCGTTGTCCTTGAGGCATACGGGCAAGATGTGGAGCGCATGGACAGACTGACCATCCGACACGATACGATTTTAGGAGGAGGCAGACCTTATCTTATTTACAACAATCTGACGGTTGATACGCTGTGTACGCTCACTTTGTTGGCGGGGACGACCCTATACATGCACGACAACGCAAGTCTGCTCATTTACGGAAATCTGCAATCGCAAGGAACAATAGAGCAGCCTGTTCGCATTCAGGGAGACAGGTTGGACAATATCTATACCCATGTCCCCTATACGGCAGTGTCGGGCAAATGGAACGGGGTATATCTGATACAGCCTCTTGAACACGACACCTGCAGGCATAGGATAGAATACACAGAGATAATCAGCGGGAAAGTAGGGCTATATTGCTCCTCCGGGGACAAGCATACAATGCCGAAACTGACCTTGAGCAATTCGAGGATACATAATTTCTCACAGTACGGGGTTGTGTTGCAGAATGTGGATGCAAGCATCAGCAACACAGAGATAAGTAACTGCGCACAGTACTGCCTATATCTTGCAGGTGGCAACTATTGGATTGTGCATAATACGATCGCCTCATTCTTCAGGAACACCAATATAAACATCCAGCCGGTAGGAAGAGAAGATGTTGCGGCGGTGTATATCAACGATTTGTCGAAGGATGAGAGCCAGACCGTCTGCCGGATGTACAACAACATTATAACAGGGCTAAGAAGGAACAACTTAGTATTGGCTACCCCACTCCCCCAACGCTATTTGGGTGTGTTTGCTAATAATTATCTGAAGAACGACACTATTGAGTCGGATTGTTTCCAGGACAATCTATACGCCACGGACAATGATACCGTTTTTGTCCGGCAATACTATTCGTTGGACGATTATAACTACTATGATTTTCACTTAGATTCCGTTGCTCCTATACGAGGAAAAGCGCAGAGCGAAGTTGCTGCGACAATACCTTTTGACAGGGACGGAAATCCAAGACCTGCCGATGCTGCCGATATGGGTTGTTATCAGTACACGGGAAAGGCAGAGGAGTGAGACGGAAGGAAGCCTGTTAGAAAGGAACAAGGCTTTAGTTATAAGTCAGTTGCAACGCCTCTCCTACCACATAATTGCTACCTCCGATGAATATCAGGTCGTCGGTGCCGGCTGCTTTGACGGCGGTTTCTATTGCACAGCGAACATCAGGGTAAGCCGAGCCATGCAGCGACAGAGATTCACCGATTTGCTTCAGTTCCTCCGATGGAATTGCACGGTGGGTTTGAGCCTGAGTGAAATAGAAGTGTGCGGTGGAGGGAAGCATTGTCAAGGAATCCCGTACATCTTTGTCGTTGACCATGCCAAAAACAATATGCAGACGGCTATACTGCTTTGACAGAGCCTGCAACTGCATTGCCACATAACGAATTCCATGACTATTGTGCCCTGTATCACAGATGATAACGGGTCCTTTGTCAGACAAAGTTTCCCAGCGACCACGAAGACCCGTGAGTTGACATACATGAGAGAAGCCTTGTTCGATGGCAGAATCCTCAATGTTAAACGAAGATACCTTGCGCAATACCTCTAAAGCCACACGAGCAGTCCGGATGTTATGGGATTGGTAAATGCCCGATAACTCGCAAGGAATATCTTTATAAGGACAACGGTCGGCAAACAACAGGTCAGATCCACATTCCTCTGCCTTACGGATAAAGACGGGCGATGTCTCATCGTTGCTCTCGCCAACAACCACAGGGACACCTTCTTTGATAATCCCAGCCTTCTCGTAGGCGATGGACGGCAAAGTGTTACCTAAAAACTCTGTATGGTCTTTGCCGATGTTAGTAATAACCGACAGAAGGGGCGTGATGATGTTGGTACTATCCAAGCGACCGCCTAACCCGACCTCTACGACGGCTATATCGACTTGTTCGTTGGCGAAATAGTCGAAGGCAAGAGCCATTGTGGTCTCGAAAAAGGAGGGCTTCAATGTATCCAAGAACGCCCTATTCTGCTCTACAAATGCGACGACGCACTCCTTTGGTATCATCTCACCGCAGATACGGATACGCTCACGGAAGTCCACCAAATGAGGAGAGATGTACAACCCGACCTTATAGCCTGCAGCCTGCAATGAGGCTGCTATGAGATGAGAAACAGAACCCTTTCCATTTGTACCGGCAATATGCACCGATGGAAAACGCCTATAGGGGAGAGAGAGATGTTCCATCAAGCGGTATGTATTCTCCAAGCCAGGTTTATAGGCCGATGCTCCTACCAAATGGAAGGCAGGTTGCGATGTGTACAGATAATTCAATGTTTCGTCGTAGGTCATGGTAGCCACTTCAAAAAGGACACAAAGATAGATATATTTTTGTTACTATACAATTCTTTTTGTAACTTTGCAGAGTTGTATCATTTTAATAACACTATACCTATGAAACATCTCATCACTCTGTCGCTATTAGCGACTTTACTTGTTGGCTGCAAATTCAATAACACTAACGATATGAAACAGCAAGCCGTATTAGATGCTATCCAAACCCGTGTTTCTGTTAGGCAATTCACCGGGGAAAAGATTAGTAATGAGCAGATAGAGACTTTGCTCCGTTGCGCTATGTCCGCCCCGACTGCCATGAACAAACAACCATGGGCGTTCGTTGTTATAACAGACGAAGCCTTACTCCAAAAGATGGGCGAATCCTTTCCATTTAGTCGTTGCGGCAATGGTGCTGCCTGTGCCTTTGTTATGTGCGGCGATCTGAATAAGGCACTCGAAGGAGAAGGACAGGGATTCTGGATAAACGATGTATCTGCCGCCACCGAGAACCTGCTCCTTGCCGCCCATGCAATGAACTTGGGTGGTGTGTGGACAGGAGTATACCCCAGTTCAGACCGTACGCCACAAGTGCAAGCCCTGTTGGGACTGCCTGAGAACATTATTCCTATGTGTATCGTTCCTATTGGCGTACCCGCAGAACAACCTGCCGTGAAAGATAAGTTCAAAGAAGAGAATATCCACTACAACTGTTGGTAATCTATGCGATACTCCGTTGCACAACTGAGGTATTCGTTCCAAGAACAATGGCAGCAGGATGTGTTCGAACAAGCATTGTGTGACCTTGGTTTTGAGGTCTTCGATGGTTCGAATGCTTATATCCCTACTGCCACTCTACAAGCCCATCAAGAAGAGATAAATATCTTGATAACTAACACTAACGGGGTGGTATTGATTGGCATTCAGGACTGTGCCGACGAGAATTGGAACGCCGTATGGGAGTCGGAGCATCCTGAAGAAGAGTTACCTCTTGGGGTGATGATGGTACCGCACTGCGCCTTTGGTGCCGGACACCATGAGACAACCTCCATGCTTATTGACGCTCTTATAGAACGACAAGGGGCTTTTCGGCAAGTGTTGGATATGGGTTGCGGAACAGGAGTACTTGCTATCTTTGCCAAAAAGTGCGGCGCAGCAAGCGTTCGGGCTGTGGATATGGACGAGAACAGTGTCCGCAACACACAAGAGAACGCCCAACGAAATGCGGTATGCCTTGATGTGTCTTTGGGAGATACACCTCCAAAGGGTAACTATGACTTGATTTTAGCAAACATACACCGAAATATACTATTGGAACAACTACCCCTCTACGCACAATATCTGAATCCGAATGGAGAAGTGTGGCTAAGCGGGTTCTACAGCGATGATATACCCTCTCTCGTTGAGAAGGCACAAGAAGTAGGACTCAGCGAATGTGGTAGAAACAAACGAGGCGAATGGTGTATGCTGCAACTGAAGAAATGAGTACCATCTGTGCTATATCAACCCCTTATGGTATCGGCGGCATTGCTGTCGTGCGAGTGAGTGGCGAGAACGCAATAGCGATTGTCGACCAACTGTATCATGGGCGCAAACCTCTGTCTGAGGTCGGTGCTAACACTGTCCATTATGGCACCATCGAACGCGCGAAAGAGCTGCTCGATGAGGTGTTGGTTACTGTCTTTCATGCTCCTCATTCCTTCACGGGCGAAGATTGCGTGGAAATAGCATGCCATGGCAGTCTTTATATCCAGCAGACACTGTTGCAGTGGCTTATAGAGTCGGGCTGCTTTATGGCCCAGGCAGGAGAGTTTACCAAACGGGCATTTATACATGGCAAACTCGATTTAACGGAGGCAGAAGCCGTGGCTGACCTCATTGCGGCACAAACAAAGGCAGAGAAAGATTTGGCAATATCGCAACTGCGAGGCGGTATCACACAGGAAATAGAATTCTTACGAAGCAGACTCATTGAATTTACCTCCCTGATAGAATTGGAATTAGACTTTGCTGACCACGAGGAACTACAGTTCGCAGATCGCACTCAGTTGACTATGTTAGCACAGGAGATAGACACAAAACTTACCTCTCTAACCGACTCTTTTCAGACGGGCAATGCAATAAAACAAGGCATCAATGTGACGATCATAGGGGCTACCAATGCGGGTAAATCCACACTGCTGAACGCTCTTGTCGGAGAAGAACGCGCCATCGTAAGCGACATACAAGGCACCACTCGGGATACCATAGAAGATACGCTCATACTCAATGGTATACTCTTCCGTTTTATAGACACAGCAGGTATCCGAGAGACACACGACACCATAGAACACCTTGGAATAGAGCGAAGCATACAAGCAGCACAAAAGGCGCATATCATCATTGATGTATTAGACGCCACTAACCCTCAGGAGACACTCCCAAACCAATTGGAAACAGAAAAGAAAACGATTATACGCGTACTGAATAAGGCCGACCTTATCCAAAAGGACACGATAGATTCTACCCTGCAAGCACTTCTGTTATCAGCAAAATATGGAGATGTACAAGTGTTAAAGGAAAGACTTGTCATTGAGGCTGGCAAACTATTCAATATACGCAACGCCGTCACTATCAGTAATGCTCGGCACTACGACGCTTTGCTGCGTGCCTTGAAAGCCATCCGATGTGTCGAACATGGACTGCAGGAACAAGTAAGTGGTGAGTTCCTCAGTATGGACCTCCACGATTGTCTGCAAGCCTTAGGAGAAATAACGGGACAAATTACCTCTCAGGAGGTCTTAAACAACATATTTACTAAATTCTGTATCGGCAAATGAAACGAGTAAAACTACGCTTCCTACTGCGAATCAACGCATTGTTAGGAATGGTCATCACCTTCTTCGGATGTGGTACGACCAAACAGAATATCAACCGCGAAATCATGTGCCTCTACGGCGTACCAACTGCCACTTACAAAGTGTCCGGAAAGGTAACCAACGAGCAACATAAACCCCTGCAAGATATGAATGTCGTGGTCAAAGGGTACAAGAACCGTCCTATATCCGACACTGTCAAAACGGACGCAAAAGGTTACTATGAAACCACCTGCACGGACTTCCCTGTTGACACCATCCACATCGTAGCCAACGACCCTGCTCAAAACTACAACACTGATTCTGTGTTAGTTGCCATACCGAAGAAAGAACGAAAAAAGAACGAAATTACCCCATTCAATTTGGGAGAATACACATTCAAAGAGAACATACAACTCAAAAGGAAATGATACAATCCATGACAGGCTACGGCAAAGCCGAAAGCCCAACGCTATTATCTAACAATAAGAAACTTATCGTAGAGGTACGCAGTCTCAACTCCAAATCAATGGACCTCAGCATGCGGATTGCCTCCCAACTGAAAGACAAAGAACTCGACATCCGTAGCCTTGTCGCACAACGCATCGAACGAGGAAAGGTCGACCTGAATATCTACTATCAAACCATCTCCGACGACTCCACCACCGGCAATGACCATTCCTTCACCCCTATCAATCGCGAGGCTTTTGCGTACTACTACCACGAACTCACTGCCCTGCAACACGAGTTCAACCTCCCGCAAGAGAACCTCATCGATACCATCATGCGGATCCCTGATGTCCTCAAACCTTCTGAAAACGACTTGGTTAGCGATGACGAATGGACTGTCGTGCTGGATACTATCAATGCCGCAATTGATGCCTTCAGAGCCTTCCGAATACAAGAAGGAGCCGCACTGCAAGCCATGTTCACAGAGAAATTAGACCAAATGCAGACTCTCCTCACGGAAGTCGAACCCTTCGAGAAAGGAAGAGTGGAAAAGATTCGGCAACATCTCGAAACCAATCTCAAAAAACTCACTACGCAAACCAAACAGGCTATCGACCAGAACCGTTTGGAACAGGAAATGATTTACTACCTCGAAAAGTTGGATATCACAGAAGAGAAAGTACGACTGACCAACCACTTGCGCTATTTCCGCGAGACAATGGATTGCGAAGGGACAGGCGTCGGCAAAAAACTCGGTTTCATCGCCCAAGAAATGGGAAGGGAAATCAATACGCTCGGCAGTAAAAGTAACCAGAGCGAAATGCAGATCATCGTTGTGAAAATGAAAGACCTCTTGGAGCAAATCAAAGAACAAGTACTCAATGTACTGTAAAACAACATCTTACTTTCGACCACTTTACCAATCGTTCCCATCAAAAATACAGAACAACACCGATAAGCCACCACACCTTTCAGTACTCAGCACAACTAACATTAGCAATCCAACCCGAAAAAGTATAATAAACATTTACTATCTGTTACATTACATCTATATAGGATGAGTATAGGACGAATATAGGATGAATATAGGAAGAATATAGGAAGAATATTCCCGCATTCTATTAACAAATAGGGAAAACTATTAAACGATTTATCAAAACATATCCCATCATCCACCCTGTAACAATCCCTATCCATCCCAACAAAAACAAGAGATCTACAGCACATCCTTATAAAACAGCATAACAACTATGATACTCATTTTTGGTGCCCCAAGTGGCTCTGGAAAAAGCACTTTGGTAAACTACTTGCTGAACAAACGAACCGATTTGGAGTTCTCTGTCAGCGTTACCACACGCCCGCCACGAGGACAAGAAATCAACGGAAAAGAATACTACTTCATCTCCAACCAAGAGTTCGAACAACTCATAAAAGAAGATAAATTGGTCGAATGGCAACAGGTTTACAGTGGTACCTACTACGGCACTCTGCGCTCCGAGATTGAACGGATAGAGGCAAAACACCACCATGTCGTATTTGATGTCGATGTCAAAGGAGGGGCGAATCTTAAACGCTTGTTCGGAGATAAAGCATTGTCTATATTTGTCGCGCCCCCTGATATAAACGAACTGCGCAATCGCTTGCAGCATCGGGCTACCGACAGTCCCGAAAAGATAGAGGAACGGATCAACAAGGCAGAAGAAGAGTTGAGTTATCGACCAAAATTCGATGTAGTAATCGTCAACGACGACCTCAGCAGTGCAGAACAACACTTGGACAAAATCGTGACCAACTTTTTGGATAAGTAACCCGCCACAACCATATATGGCAAACATCGGTATATACGGAGGATCATTTAACCCCATCCACACAGGGCATATCCACCTTGCAGAATGGGTCGTGGCTCATACCTGTCTCGATCAAATATGGCTGATGATTTCGCCCAACAACCCGTTAAAGGACAAAGAATTTCTTATCGACCAAAACAAACGCTTGCAATGGGCTAAAACAGCCCTCGAAGGACACAAAAACATTCTGGTATCCGACTTCGAATTTACACTACCCCAACCCTCTTATACCATCCAAACACTCCGGACACTCCAACAGACCTACCCTCAACATACTTTCTCGCTAATCATAGGGGCGGACAACCTTGCCATATTCCACCATTGGAAAGACTGGCAAACAATCTTGCACGACTATCCCGTCTTGGTATATCCTCGCAAAGAAAACAACATCGGGAAACTCAAACAAAACTACCCTATGGTCACTTTCTTGTCCGAAGCACCCCTGTTCCCTGTTTCCTCTACAGAAATCCGTCGCGAACTCTTTCTTGGAAACGATATGCAACAATGGATTCCCGATACGATCTATCAGGATGTCAAAAACACCTATCACGAACAAGGCATAGCCTTATTTGCCCGTAACAATCCTCTTAATTTCATTTAGTTTATTCAGAGCGTCCAACGGAGTAAGAGCGTTTATATCCATCGACAATATCTCATTACGGACCTGCTCTAATACAGGGTCATCTAACTGAAACATGCTCAATTGAACAGAATTGCCTTTATCTTGTTTCCTGCTATTGATATGCTTGCCGAGACTTTCCTTCTGACTACTCTCTAACTCCTGCAATATCTGCTCCGAACGGGCTACTATCGAGGTCGGCATACCCGCCATCTTGGCCACATGAATACCAAAACTATGCTGGGAACCACCCGCAACCAACTTGCGTAAAAAGATAATCTTGTCTTTTATCTCTTTTATCGATACATTGTAGTTATGAATACGGGTGTAACTCTTTTCCATCTCGTTTAGTTCATGATAGTGCGTAGCAAAAAGAGTCTTCGGACGACCCTCATACTCATGTATGTATTCCACTATAGCCCAAGCGATACTAATACCGTCGTATGTACTTGTACCGCGACCTAACTCATCAAACAAGATAAGACTGCGCTCCGACAAATTATTCAAAATCGTCGCTGCTTCATTCATCTCAACCATGAAAGTCGACTCACCTAAGGAGATATTATCACTCGCGCCCACACGAGTAAAAATCTTATCAACTACACCGATCTTTGCACTTTCGGCAGGAACAAAACTCCCCATCTGTGCCATTAGGACAATCAAAGCAGTTTGCCGCAATAAAGCAGACTTACCTGACATATTCGGACCCGTAATAACCATTATCTGCTGAGAATTGTTGTCCAAATACACATTGTTCGACACATATTGCTCACCAATAGACAAACAACGCTCAATTATCGGATGACGCCCCTCACGAATATCGATCTCTAACCCGTCATCCACCTGCGGACAAACATATTTATAACGATCTGCAATATCTGCAAACGACGCCAAGCAATCCATTGCAGACAATATATGTGCATTCTGCAATAAATCGTTCACCCACGGAGATAACTTGTCCAACAACTCATTATATATGCGGTTTTCTATAATCGCTATTCTATCCTCAGCACCTAAAATCTTCTCCTCATATTCTTTCAACTCTTCAGTAATGTAACGCTCTGCTTGAGCAAGGGTCTGCTTACGCATCCAGTCCTGAGGAACAAGGTTCTTATAGGTGTTGCGTACCTCCAAATAATAACCAAACACATTGTTGTAGCCGATACGCAAACTCTGAATACCTGTCTTCTCCGCCTCTCGCTGCTGTATATGAGCCAACCACTCCTTACCATGCTGCCCGATTGCACGCAACTCGTCCAACTCATCATCCACACCATCCCGTATATAACCCGGTTTACTAAGCACGGCAGGAGCATTCTCACTTATCGTATGATGAATAAGGTCTTTTATCTCCGAGCATAGCACCAACTGCTCACCTAAAGAGCGGAAACTATCCGCATCACTACCAGTAGCCATCGCCTTTATCGGCTCTATCGCACACAAAGCATAGTACACTTGTAGTACATCACGAGGCAATATACGGCGCATCGCTATTTTACCGCCCAAACGCTCTATATCATGAATAGAAGATAATAACTCCCTTAATTGAGTACGCTCTGTCGGATGACGAAACATCCATTCCACCACCTCCTGTCTTGCTCTAATAGTCTTTATATCTTTCAATGGAAAAGATAACCACTTGTGTAGTAAACGCGTACCCATAGGTGACTTCGTCGAATCCAATATACTGAACAACCCTACCGACTCGCTACTCTGCGCATACAACTCTAAATTGCGTATCGTAAATTGATCTAACCACACATATTTATCTTCCTCTATTCTGCTCAAATGTTGAATATGAGAAGTCTGTAAGTGCTGGGTCATATCCAAATAATACAAAATAGCCCCCGCCGCAATCACACCGATAGGCAAGTGTTGCACACCAAACCCTTTAAGGTTCTCTATCTGAAACTGCTTCTTCAGTCTATCCATAGCAGATTCTGAAGTAAATATCCAGTCTTCTAATTCAAAAGTAAACCACTTCGTACCAAAATCCTTACGAAACTCATCCTTATAGCCTCGCTCATAAAGGATTTCTTTAGGGACGAAATTAGCAAGTAGTTTGTTCACATATTCTGTCGTACCCTCTGCTACTAAATACTCACCTGTGGATATATCTAAAAAAGCAACACCTGTTGCATCCTTGCCAAAATGAACACAGGACACATAATTATTCTCCTTCTGTGGTAGTGTCGTATCTGAATAAGATACACCCGGAGTAACCAACTCTGTTACACCTCGCTTAACCAATTTCTTAGTCAACTTCGGATCTTCCAATTGGTCACATATAGCAACCCTGTAACCTGCCCTGACCAATCGGGGAAGATACACATCTAATGCATGGTACGGAAAACCTGCCATCTCTGTACTAACGGCAGTACTACTCCCTCCATTGCTACGATGAGTCAAAGTAATGTTCAGTATCTTCGACGCACTTATCGCATCTTCACAATAAGTCTCGTAGAAATCTCCGCAACGGAACAGAAGCAAAGCATCTGGATATTGCTCCTTGATACTACGAAACTGACGCATCATTGGCGTTTCTATTTGAGCAGGCTGTGTCATAGCATATTTCAGTTCTACTACTTAAAATCAAAGGTTAATTTCACATTATACATTCGCCCCGTTAAATAATTAGGCGAAGCCCATTGGTTACCTGTAGCATCAGTAATCCAAAAATAGGAATTAACATTATTAAAACCTATCAAATTAAGGATCTCCAAGTTTATCCATATACTCTCAAGATGCTTCGTCTTAAACCACTTATCACTCTTCTGTCCGATAACGCGGGAAACACCGATATCCAAACGGCGGTAAGGGGTTGAACGAAGCATAGCCCTCGTTTGCAAATTTCTCGGAGAACCATAAGGCAAACCATCACTCCATATAAAACGAAGATGAAACTTATATTGAGGATACTTCGGAATATAATCTTGAAACAACATGCTAAAACTATATCGTTGCTCATTCGGACCTGGGATCCAACCTCTTTCATCATTCAGCAAGTTTTCTCTCGAGCGCATTAAAGAGAAGTTTATCCATGACTCCGCACCAGGAACCAACTCCCCATAAAGTTTAAGGTCAAGACCTGTCGTATAGGCAATAGCATCATTCTTACCGGAATAGCGTATCCTTACATTATCTATCGTATAACTAACCACACGGTCCATATATTTGTAATACGCTTCTGCCGTAAACTTAAAAGGTCGCCCCCACGCACGGAAATAATAGTCCATACCTGCTACAACATGCACTGAACGCTGTGCCTTCAAATCACGATTTAACTGCACACGAGTCACACCCCCATCATCAGTCAATGTATCTCGTAATTCCTTGTAAAAAGGAGACTGATAATATAAACCCGTAGCCAAACGGAATACAAAATCATTCTTCCAGTCAGGCGTAAAAGATACGGAAGCACGAGGACTGCACAAAAACTCTTTATTATAACTCCACCAATGCATACGCACACCACCATTCAAAAACAACATACCATAATCCGTATTCCATTTATAGGTATCTTGTACATACCCTTGCAGACGAATTGTATTCAAACGACTAACACCCCTTAGATTGTAATACAACTCCATAGACTCCGCTTGTGTAGGAATAGAATATCCCATAGAGTCGCGCCATTCCCATTCAAGCATATTATCTTTGATAAACTCACCTTGCACAGAAGCCCCCCATTGCAAACTGTTCATATCTCTTTTCCATTCACCATAATGAGAGAATGTGGCTATACCGGTCTGCAATTGATTGCGCGCATGTTCATGATAGATTCCTGTACCCAACACCTCATCCGCATCGTCATCACTACTATCCTCCGACTCTGAAACAGGCTTCACTCGTAATATATACTCCGCTGTAATATCATAGTTCTCACGCTCATAACTATAAAAACCTCCCATATTAAAACCTATACGCAAGTCCCTATTAGCCTTCCATGTTAATCCCAAGTTAGCAAATGCAGTACGGAACAAATCTCGTTCGGCGCCATCATAAGCAATGGTCAAACTACGGGCCGTCGCGTATGTCCCGAAGGTCTGCGCTAATTCCTCTGGTTGAAACTTATAGGAGTTTTGAGAAAAGTTCCCTAAAAAACTCATCTCCCAACGAGACAAAGCCTTATTTTTTCCCAACTTCCAAGTCATATAGGTCTGATAATCTACAAAGTTTGGTTGATACTTACCTTTAGTTGCTAAAGTACCTAACAAATACTGTGAGGTCTTATATCGAATACCATGCATCATCGAGTAGGTACTATCTCCTGCAGCCACATAAGCACTCGCGCCTAATAGACTTATATTAAGAGTTGTATGAAAAGAAGTGGGTCGCTTATAGGTTACATCCAACACCGACGACATCTTATCACCATATTGTGATCCGTACCCACCGGCTGAGAAGTTAACACTCTCCACCATCTCCGGATTTATAAACGACAATCCCTCCTGTTGCCCGGCACGAAGCAACAACGGACGAAACACCTCCACACCATTCACATAAACTGCATTCTCATCAAAACTACCTCCACGCACATTGTATTGGGAAGATAACTCATTATTCTGACTGACACCTGTAAAGGTAATCAACAAACTCTCTATACTTCCCCCTGAAGCGTCAGGCATCAATCGAGTGTTAATCGGATTCATATAGTCAAAATTATCCAATTGCTTGCGTACACCTTTTACCTCGATCTCTTTGAGGGTCTCTACATCCGCAAGCAACACTATATTAAGCTGCACAATAGGTTGCGATGCATACACTACCTGCTTGACAGACTGATAACCCACCATAGAAAAGCCTATCGTTGCACTATCCTTGATATCCGCCTTCAAATCGTAATAGCCATTTTTGTTCGTAGTACAACCCACCGTAGTATTCTCCACCCATACATTAGCAAACTCTATACTCTGATTGGTCTCATCTACTACATAACCATATACACGCACCGACTTGGCCGCCATTGTCATCGAACAAAGAAGACCTAACAGACATACTATGTAACAACGCGCTTTCAAATAAATTCTTTATTCTGTATCTCCAAATACACCGTGTCCTATTCGTATCATCGTACTACCTTCCTCCACTGCTATTTTCCAATCATTAGTCATTCCCATCGAGAGAATATTAAAATTGGGACTGTCAGCAAACAAACCTCCTTGCAACTCCTTCCACAAACTATGCAGTTGAGCAAACTCTTTCCTCACACATTCGGTGTCCGTAGTCATAGAAGCCACACCCATTAGCCCGCAAATACAAACATTGTGCAACGAACGCCAATTCCCTTCGCTAAGCATAGCCATCAATTCGCCTGCCGAAAAGCCAGATTTCATATCATCATGCGATATCTTGACCTCTAAAAGCACATTCACAACACGCATGTTCTGGCACGCAACTTCATTTATTTTCTCTAACAAATACCAAGAGTCGACACCATGTATCAATGTCACGTATGGCAACAGTTTCTTTATCTTATTAGTCTGCAAGTGTCCTATAAAGTGCCACTGAATATCCTTTGGCAAAGCCTCTGCCTTACGCTGAAGTTCCTGCACCCTGCTCTCACCAAAACATCGAGTACCCGCTTCGTATGCAGCAAGAATAGCATCTTCAGAGTAGTACTTACTCACACAGAGTAGTTGTACATCCTGTGGTAACGAACGATACAACGCAGATAAAGCCTCTTCTATTTCCTTCTTGCTGTTAGACATATAGGTCAAACGCGTATAACACTTACTATCCCCGTTTCTTGCAGAGTCTTGATGGTATAGTCCGAGATAGATTCTTTCATCGACTCATTAACAACCTTATAGGCACTTTCCATATTTACCTCTTGCACCAACCAAGTCTGGGTAATCTTTCTCTCTTTCCCTGCCTCTTCATCTATAGTGGTGAAACATATCTTTGCCTTATACCAGAAATGTCCCTGATCATTCGGCATCAGTTCATGAACAACCATCTTACGGATACTCTTCACCTCCACTTCCTGACCGGGTAATATAAACGGCTCTACTTCTTTAAGCACATGTTGTTCCGCATCAGAAAAAGATACAGCCTCCACAAGATAGATCTCACTGGTCTTCTCTATCTTTCCGCTATTGCTCTTGCGCTCGTATTTTACCTTACTTTCATAAAATTCCATAACAAATAATTATAAGATTGATAATATTATACTTTTCACTTTAGTTGCATCAATTTGCTCTTTGCTTGTTATCTGACTGCTTTTGGTCCAAAAGAAACATACTGTACCTGTGGAAATAGGTGCAAATATCTGTGATTCTAATGTCCACAAAGGCTGCAAAGTAAATAAGACATCCCCATAACATCTCTTGTTGTAACTGTTACGCAGATTCGCCACAGAACCGCTCTCCTGTAGATAAGGAATGCGGTTAGACGGGAATGCCAATTGAACACCCTCAAACTCCAACAGAAAATCGCTTATCTGCTGCTGCAGCGCACTAACCGACATCTGTCGTTGTTCAATCAATGTTCGGTTTAGATATATCGAGTTCAGATACCCTCCGTCCACCCATCGCTCATGACCATACATCGCCATAAGATAGGTGTTGCATAATGCAGCGGCACGATCAACATTAAACTGCCTGACACCCATATTGGCTCTTTGATAGGAAGAGATTCCCACTCCATAACGAGGAAAACCCACCACCACTATCTCATAATGCTCTCTACCCACCCTCTTGTTGAGTTGTTCCATCAAAAATCCCAAGTTCTGGTTCAGACTCAGATACATATCCTCTTGTGCCGCACTCGACAGAACATCCGAGTTCTGTTGAGGAGCAATAACTGTCATCTCCAAGAGTAATAAATCTGGCGCAACATCTTTACCGAGTTGTTTTTCCTGTTGTATGGCAAGTGCTAATTCCACAACCAAGTCGTTCGCTGCAGGAGAAGTGGTCAAATCTTCCGGCATACTATATTGGAACTTCTGCTGTTTTATCTCCGTGCTGGTCGGGTGCAAATACGACTGTATATCCATTCTTGGAACCCATTGTCTGGCAGTTATCTCCGCAAATCGTCCGCCCACATTCATCCTGTCCGCCTCTTCTGGTAAACCGTCAGAATAAAAAGCCGTCGTCACCCAACGCTGCTCCTCACCATTTATCCATGCGCAAGCATTGGCAGCATGTCCCGCCATCAGAATGGTATTGTTCGCATGAATACCAACTGCATATATCTTACTTTGTCCCGAAGGATTAAGCATCCTGAAATTATCGGACAGAGTAGGTGTCAGTATCGCCTTCGGAGAAATCGACAACGATGTACCTATACCCGTCACTTCATCATCCTCCAACACGGTATGAGGCTTGCGGTCCGTACGGGAATAATATCGTTCAGCGGCAATCCCATGTTCCGATGGATTGACACCCGTCAGCAAGGTCGCTACCGACTCACATCCTCCATACAAGTTATGAGAGAAACTAACAGGCAATTCCAACGCCTCTTCATCAAGCGTTCGCAGTCCTCCCTGCGGCAAAAAAGGACGCATCTCATTTATACACACACTGTTCAGTCCCTCCACCGCAACAACTACCGTCAATCTTGAATTAGCAGACAATGGCGAACACATCGCCCCTGCTGTCAGTAGAACAGTCAATAAGCATGTCTTCACTGCCGTATGCACTTTGCCTCTCTTTCCGAGTATAAAGACATTGCGGTACCATACGAAACGAATATGCACGAACTGGGCAATGGGAATGAACAGAAATGGATGCCAGGTCTGTCCTACACACAAGCGAACAAGCAAGGCGATATAAAAATAAATACCCACATACAGGTGTCCCCGTAAAAGACACTTGCGACCTGCCGGAAACAAGATAAGAATAAAGGGGATAAAGAATAGCGGCGACAAAAACAATATATTCCAATTATGCCCCACCAACGGATGCAACGAGAAGAAGGTCAAGAAGCAGCAGATAATCCCCAACATCCCGTACATAAAGAACAAGACCGCATCGAGCCACCAGGATATTTTCTTGCGCGACAAATCAAAGAAAGTCATCGCAAGAATCAACAAACAAACGAGCAGCGTCACACATTCCGGCGACACACACCACAAATGCCTTTCAACAACAAAGGGCTTTGTATTGTCACTCACACAAAGGGGCATGTCGTGTGTCATCGTAGCAGTGGCAACATAGTTCATCAGTTGCTCAGGCAGGAAAAACGATTCCTCCAAGGTCATCTCCTCATCGGCATCCTGACCGAAGATAAGATTGATTCCATAACTCAACCACGAGTATTTGCCTGCATAGTAAGAGATGAGTTGACGGTATGTGCGCCCTGTTTTCTTGGTCAATGCACTGTTTGTGTCCGCCATCTCCACCACTTCCGATAACAAACGGTAAGGACGGGTGGCACAGTTGTCAAACACAAAGTTATAACGATAAAAACGATTCTCTATCTGATAATTAACTATCAGTTTTTCCAACAACATCTGTTGCTGTGTGGTGGATAAGTTAAGGAATTGCTCGTAGGTCTCCCGCCCGATACTCGCATTACCCACTACAAACCAATGCATTGACTCCAAACCTAACTGATAGTCTGTCTCACCCTTGATAAAACGAAGATAAAAGTCTTCCGTCTCGAAACTGAACACACCATAATTGAACACAATATCAATATCTTGTGTCGGGTCCACAATACGAATGGCAGTATGTCCAAACTTGCTGTACACCTCTGTTCCGGGCGAACAGGTAAGCAACGAGGTATGTGCATCAGGACTCAGAACTATCTGCGAGTAGGTACGCACCTGCGTCATACACAGACTTATGCATATACCTATCCATATCAAAAATTTATCTCTCATTTCGTAGTCGTCATATCCTTGCAAAGGTACGGAATATCCGTCAAATGCACAAGATAAAAAATAACTGCAACTGCAAAAACAACCACCCGACAAACAGATTGCGCTCCCCCTTAAGCAACTTTCCATCCCCAAACGGCTAAAAAAAAGGAAAAATACACTTTTCTTTTTCAGCAGGAAACTCGTACCTTTGTCCCACATTTATACACGATATTGTTATGAAGCGTATTCCATTGTTTTTTTCTGCCCTCTGCATTTGTCTTGGCACTTATGCACTTCCCTGCGACACACTCGGTAAATGCCTGCGTATGTACAACGACACGGCACAAGTATTCATCTATCATGGCATTCCCTATGCCCATGCAGAGAGGTTCCGCAATCCCGTAATGGTCAACGGAATCGACACAGATAGAGAGTATATTCAAAGTAACATTGTCTCTTACCAACGCTCCTTTATGCCCGACACTGCCCGTCAACATGGCGAATCTCATGTTGTCCTCGAAGACACACAGAACCCCCATTTCACGGAGCAATGCCTTGTCCTCACCGTCAATTCCCCCTACCCTCTCGACCAAGCCCCCGATGATACCCTCCCCGTACTGATTCATATTCACGGAGGAAACTACTACGCAGGAGGTGGTGAACGCATCCCTACTCAGTTGGCAGAGTTTGCCTTGCGCGAACAGGTAGTCACCGTCACGGTTACCTATCGCTTGGGCATCTTCGGCTATTTCTATCAACCCGACTCTGCCTCCGTCAATCTGGGACTGAAAGACCAACTGACAGCCCTTCGGTGGGTAAGTCAGAACATACACCGTTTCGGTGGCAATGCATCGAATATCACTCTGGTAGGTCAGTCCGCAGGAGCGCAAAGTGTGGTATATTGTTTGGCGGATACCTCTTGTGCCTATATCGATAAAGCCGTCGTTTTCTCTGCACCGATGGGACTTACCACATCCAAATCGTTGGGCAAACAGCGTACTCGCTTCGTGCGCAAACATACCCACCACGACCTTTGGACATGCCCTGCCGATACGCTGCTCGCTGCACAACTGTACTACATGGACACACACCCGCAGGCTTGGCATGCCCTGCCGTTCTCCCCGACAGGACTTAAACAAATGCCTTGCCGTACAGAAAGCATTGTTTGGCCCAAGCATATAGTCGTATGTGCGCAAAAGGACGATGGCAGTATGTTCGGACCGGAACCCCTATGGCCTCTGCTGACCCGTGTGGTCTTTACTGCTCCCGCCAAACGATACACTCGCTACCTGAAACAGCAAGGAGTCGATGCCTCTTACCAACTTTTCACTTGGGCACCGCATGGCAGCAAACTAAAAGCGGCACATTGTGTCGAGTTACCGCTGTTCCTTGACGGAACCAACGAGTTCTGGATTGGCTCATGGGTTATGGGGGATGTCACGGCAGAACAATTGGCACCACGACGCGCCTACTTTATGGACCGCTTGGCTGACTTTATGCGTACCGGTATCTGGCAATACTCCTACCCTGACTAAACCACAGATCTTCCATACCGACTACATTAAAAAAAGCAAAAAGATAGAGTAGTACATTAAATCACTGAATGCACTACTCTATCTTTATAACATCAGAACTACCCTCCGCCAAGCCCCATTATTCCTATATACTACAAAGGATTTATATACGACGAATATAGGATGAATATAGGACGAATATAGGAAGAACCTACAAACTACCTACAAACCACCTCCCAAAAATCACTCTTTATACATTAATCATTCATTGTTAATTGTTAATTATTACGGGCTAATAGACATTTCTTGTACCTAAAATTGCTGTAACGGAATGATTTTCATAT